>JAJPJF010000383.1 GCA_021324415.1 Nostocales cyanobacterium Centralia_MAG_434 | reverse complement strand
TCATGGGTCGGTTGAGGGGACGATCTCCTTCCCAGTCATAATCTGATAAATCAATGACGACACTACGCATCGATGTATACAGATTATCTTTTGACCCTAACGCATCGATTCTCTGCCACAGTGTGTTAGTGTTTGCTTTAGAGTAAGGATCAATAAGTACCTTGTTTTTGTTGAAGCGGTATCCAGCATTATGTAAATTCTGAGGACCATCAACCCGATAAGCATAGCCTACACCAGGTTTTAAACCTCTCACATAAACATGCCACAACAGAAAGGTTTTATTGTGTATTGGGTCCAAATTAATAACTTGTGTGGGTTCTAGATCATCAGGTTGTTCAAATAGCAATAGTTCGATAGATGTCGCATGTTCACAAAAAATTGAGAAGTTAACTCCATTTTTGTCCGGTTGGACACCCACAGGATGTGCAAATCCAGGTTCCACCTGATACTTTAAACTTTGTGATTCCGTCTGAGATTTAGGTATTGTTGCAATCATATTGCCCCCTTCTTCTCAATAAGAGTAAGATTGTAGTGCTCTGTTGTACTTAGTTGCTACGCTACTTGCAATTGCTGCTCTTGAATAGCATTTGAGAAAACGTTCATAAACTCGGCAACAACGTTAGGATGTTTTGCTGTGATTAGGTTGCCATCTATATGTATGTTCTTAGTGCCATCACCATCATAAATAATGATGCCCCCAGCATTTTGGACGTCACAAAGGATGTTGTGAGCACACGTAACTTCTCGATTTTTTATCAGTTCTGGGTCAGCACAAAATAGCCAAAGGCTATGACAAATAGTTCCAATTTTTAATCTGCCAGCATCCATAGCCTGTACAGCTTTTCGGAGAAATCTGACAGCAGGAGATAGGTTGGGTTGACCTGGTTGATGATGTTCTTCATAGCGAAGACGATCCATCGCATATGCACCGATGAGAATGATACCTTCATAATCAGTAGGCTCAACATCATTTACTTCTACTGTCACTGTGATTTCTTCTGTCAAGTCAATTCCCTTAAATGTCAATTGTTTTTGGTTCCAAAGATGAGATATGTACTCTATCTCATATCCATTTGCAGGGAAGAACTCATTGAATGCTCTGAACTCAATCTCATCGAAGTGATCTTCAATGAGTACACCAATCTTGCCTTTAGTTTTAGACGTGATGACTGCCATTTTTTACTCTTTCCCTTATAGTTGAGAGTGAATATTCTTGGTATCTATATCAAAAGATCATGCAGATGGTCCGAGAATATCATTCAGGGTGCCAAAGCATGCTGCTGCTTTATTGAAGCCTGCATAAACGCACATGAACAAAAGAATTTCTTCAATTTCTTCACGAGTTGCTCCTTGTTGTATTGCCATATTCACATGTGCTCCAAAAGGGCTACCAGTTCCTACTTGATCCTGATTGGCAACATCAACAGCTATTGTGATTAAGGCTTTTGTTTTTTGGTCAATTAATGGAAGACCCCATACTTCACCTGCCACACGAGTACAAAAATCTCCAAACTTCGGATTGATACTTTTTAGAGAATTTTGAAGTTTTATGTCATCTAAAACAGCATTTTTATAGGCAACTACTGTTTTATCCTGCTCTAGCGTTGCAGTATTTTTACGAGCCATTATTACTCTCCAAATTTTACAAATTCTGGCTATGCTTTTGTTGAGAATATAATTAAAAAAGCACTATTTAGTAGGCTTCATTTTGATGCCAGACTATGAACTGTGATAAAGTATCTGAGCCTTGAATCCATCATATGTAAAAGTCCCAACCTCCTCATCTATTACTCTTTTCAGGGGACTCAATAGATCGATGGAAAACTGTTGTTGCTTCAGTTTTACAATTCTGGAAGTATTTAGCTAGCGAATATCTATGATTTAAGACTTAATTTAACTTTTTAATGTACTCACATAGTCTTACTATAAAGCGATCCTATTTAAGTAAGGCAATTTCTATGCCTCAAAAACGGATTTCGTAAAAGTTGCCCAGTTCCTCAAGATCGCTCGGTTGAGAGTCATTTGGTAAAACAATCTGTGCGTGTAGAGATTCTGCACTGTGCATCATCTCTACTTTATGTGTATATAAAAATATCTTATTCAAACTATATCTCCCAATTTTTCCATGTTCATGACTCCTTTAGGACTGCCATAAAGCGAATCCGCAGTTTGTCAAAAATAGTAGTCTTATTTGGTTTATGAAAATTCCAATCCCTAGAAACCCGGTTTCTTTAAGAAACCGGGTTTCTCTACCCTCACGAATCATTTCGGACCACTATAGTTAAACCTATAATATGGTAGCCCTAAATATTTCGCTAACTTACAGAGACCGAGTTTGGTGAGTGTTGACAAATTTGCAGAGCAAATAGAGGTACTATATATATAAGAGAGATTTAGCCCTAATTTCGTCATCTGGGCTAGTTCTGCAATATCATTGTGGAGTTCCAGTCCTTAGCTTATGTGAGAAGTTAAACTGGAAGGTACAGACATGTAGTCATTTCATCTTTACGGATTGTTAACTTTGTTCTTAATTTATTGAAATTAGTTAGACAAGGCTATCCCAATTCTGAAAAACTTAGCATCAGTTAACACTACTAAATCTCAGTTCAAAAGGACGATTGATTATGAATACCATCGTCTCTATTACATCTGAGTTTCGTCTTTTGACAACGTCACGGAATGATGGTCAGAGTATATACAAGTATGTACCTTTGATTCTAGCCGTGCTTACTGCTTCAACTAGGAGCACAAGTGTACAATGCTGATGCTTGTGCTCAACCGAAGAAACTTTCTCCCTGAGTGCAAATTGGTTTGACTAAGTGGATTTCACGATAAATTCTATCAAAGGGAAGAGTTTTTTTAGAAAGAATCAGGTTAGTATTATGTTGTTGCTAGTTCACGACTTAGTACGAAAAACAACTTAACTATTTGTGTATTCTTTTAGACATCAATGGTTAATTGTTCTAATCTAACGAGTAAGTAATCACCCATCTATTGGTTAGTCGTCAACCTTGAAGTAGTACGAAGTCTTGTTGATTCCCATAATGGTCAACTTGTAAAGTACATAAGTCTTAGTCACACAAGTCTTTAGCAGTGTTTCGTTAGCTGTATTTGTATATAGGTAGTCTATAGGACACACCACTAATATATGTAATGAGTTGTGTCTTGTTACAACAGGCTATATGTAGTTGAAAACATCTTAAAAGACTAGGGAGGCTACGTCATGTCTAATCTTCTACCTTGCCCATATTCTCTGTGGCGATCGCAGAATAAATCTGCTGTCCAATAGTGACTTTTAGAAAGTATGTTTGACTCTTGGAATAACTTTTCACTTACTGTTCATGATTCATGATCCGAATCATCTCTCGTTTGTGTTACCAGTGTTGCCTCTAGAAGGTGTACCTTAAGTCTCTTGAATTTGTTCGAGAAGTATTGACTTCTGCTTGGTAATACAAGACTCTAAAAAAGTGCCTTAGTACTTTGAGATGTAAGACCTGTAAAAAGTACTTTAGTGCTTACAGACTAAAAGTTTAGTAGCAATAGTCTATCCTATGTCTGCAATATTCTCCTTTATTCATAGCAGACTGAAGATTAATCCTTGAGTCAACATCACAAAATAGCATCAGTGCCTACAAAAATACTTCCAGGCAAATACAGATCACCAGCAAGCTTGCATCTCGAGTTTTCAAGCAAAAAATCATCTACGCATTTATTTTGCCAATTATGAGTTCCCAATCCGTTTCTCCTAAGATCAACACAAGCAGAAAGCTAGAACTGAAAAATTATGCTTGGATGCATCAAGCTAATGATGTACAAAACAACGATCCCTGTGCTGGGCAGATAGTTAACACATGCAGCATAAGGACAACCCAGAAGCTTCTAGATGGAGCTATTGCCTCTGCCCGACAAAACATTGCTTCTACCAATACCAGAGCCTCTAATTTAAGTTATCTGCATTGGATATGGCAATTGGCTGGTCTTTACCATCTGACCCACTTTAGTCCACAACTACTAGAGGAGGCTGCTCAACGTTTTGCAGCAGTAGGCCACACAAATTTGGCACAGTGGGCTAGGCAAAAAGCTAGGGAGGAGCGAGGTCACGATCAGCTTGCTCTGTTGGATATTCAGTCATTAGGTTATTCAGCAGAGGCTGTGGTAAAAGTATTAGTTCCCCCGACTGCAGCTGCACTGGTAGATTATTTTACTCGGAGTGTACAGACTCAGTATCCTATAAATTGTGTTGGCTATTCTTATACCATGGAACGTTTAGCAATGGGCATTGGAGAAACGTATATCCAAGCAATTGAAGCTCTGCTTCCATCAAGTGTTCAGGCTACCCGTTGTCTACGCGTGCACAGTTGTGTAGGTAGTGATGTAGAGCATGTTCAGGAAACGCTTGCGATTGTTGCGGGACTTGCTTGTGAAGAGCGTGTTTATATAGCAATTGCTTGTTATGAAACTGCATTGCTGTATTTCAGATCTGCTAAGGAGATCTCTATATCAGAAGAAGAGCTTCAAGATGTATTGAAACCTTTCAAGTTGCACTCACGATAGGAAGTGGATTTCTTGTGAAATGCAAATCTAGCCCATTCAGAAAATGCAAATTAGAAATCCAATAGCTGACCACTATATTTTCCAAAATAACTACAAGGAGAAAACAATGGCTACAAATATTGAACAACAGTCTTTGAGACAGGATTTCACTCAACATCTAGTTGAAAATAATGTTGAAATATTATTCAAGGTCTTAAAAGACATCGAAATTGATTTGGAAAGTATCTTAGCCAATGAATTTGAGCAAGGATTACTGCTTGAGTTAGTT
>JAJPJF010000189.1 GCA_021324415.1 Nostocales cyanobacterium Centralia_MAG_434 | reverse complement strand
TCATGGGTCGGTTGAGGGGACGATCTCCTTCCCAGTCATAATCTGATAAATCAATGACGACACTACGCATCGATGTATACAGATTATCTTTTGACCCTAACGCATCGGTTCTCTGCCAAAGAGTATTGGTATTTCCCCGAGCATAAGGATCAATGAGTACTTTATTCTTATTAAATCGGTGTCCACTTGCATGTACATCCTGAGGACCATCAACCCGATAAGCATAGTAAGCGCCAGGTCTTAAACCTCTTATATAAACATGCCAGTAGTGGAAAGTTTTGTTTATTCTTGGGTCTAACTTGATAACTTCTACAGGCTCTAGGGCATCATCTTTATCAAACAGCAACAATTCAACAGATGTTGCATGCTCAGAAAAAATTGAGAAGTTGACTCCATCATTGTCTGGCTTAGCACCCAAAGGATGTGCACATCCCAGTTCTAATTGATACTTAGTTGTTGCTAATTCAACCTGATTTGCAGCTATAGTTAAAGTCATTTTGCCTTTTCTATCCTTACGGGATTTTATCGGTTGTCTATTCCAGTTTTACCAATATTTAAGGCTTTACAAAGTGCTTGGTATTTATGTTTAATGGGTTTAAATTTTTCTAGTTACAATTCTGGAATTCTAAGAACTAGATTTCTTCACCTCTGTATTGTGAATGCTGGAATAAGCAATTTGAATCCGTTTCTAATACCACAGTTATTTACTTCACAATGGAATCATACAAGAGCATGTAATATGAATGCTTTAGATACACTTCCTCATTAGTGATTGATAGGTGAGAGGCATTAATCCAATCTAGTCACTTGAATGATATTAATGTGACTTGTATTTATTAAGCTTAAAGAGTATAAAACGCTGTCGTAAGGGTTGAATTTTCGGAATAAGTTTGTATTCTTTAGGGAAATATTAATTTAATTATGTATTGAATAACAATTATTGACAACCTGTGATATGAGTTAATTCTTACAAGATTTTAAGCAAAATTACATTATTACATTAATCTGAAGTAATAAGAGAAGTCGGAAATTAGAAATCAGTATTAATTCTTTCCATCTAGTTGGCAATTCGGGGGTTTAATGCCCCACTGTCTATCCGCTATCTTCACTCTATCGCAATCCTATTTGAGTGACAAATTGCTCAGTGCCAGAAACCCGGTTTCGTAAAGAAACCGAGTTTCTGCGTGTTTGCGAATGATTTAGGATTGCTAGAGTTGGTATTTAAATTCCCAACTAGGGAGCATTCTGACAAACATACTCCGAATTCTTGTTTGAAAAACTTTTAAGTAATTAAGAAGAAGAAAATGACACAAATATAGACCGAAAAAATACTAACTAATTCCTAAATTTTAACCCTTGTAGTCATATTGTGTACTCCCTAAACTTAAGGAAAATCCAGCACGCAATTCATGTGTACTGATGAAATGCCTCCAAAAGCAGAAGTTAGTTTGATTTGATTCTACAGATTCTACATAACTAACAACAAGTACATGCATCAAGTAGTTACATGGTTGCCATTATTGATCCAGCAAGTAAAGAGATAATTATGCACCCAATAAGGTAACAAAAGCAGATATAACTACGGTTTCTACCGTTACACATAGTGCTTTTGCCAACTAAATGAAAGGAGAGATTTATGGACTTACAAAATAAAGTTGCCATCATTACTGGGGCTAGTGGTGGTATAGGTGAAGCTGTTGCCAAAGAGCTAGATGCAGCTGGCATGAGTCTAGTGCTCACAGCGCGATCGCTAGACAAACTTGAACACCTTGCATCGAATCTACGAGATGCCAAAATTATCGCTGGTGAAATTACAGATCCTGAATTACCACAGAAATTAGTAGATTTTGCCATCCAAACATTTGGCGACCTCAACGTAGTCTTCAACAATGCAGGTATGATGACTGTAGGTCCAATTGAAAGTATTGATATCGAAGCAATCTGCCAAATGGTTCGAATCAATGTAGAATCAGCCTACAGGATGGCCTATACTGCACTAAAATACTTTAAAAAATCTGGCAACGGCTTTTTAATTAACACTTCAAGTATTGCTGGTCTGAAAACGGTACCACAAATCGGTGCCTATTGTGGTACTAAATTTGCTATTGAGGCATTTACTGATTCGCTACGCTTAGAACTTGCTGGAACCGATATTCGTGTAGCAAGCATTGCCCCAGGTACTGTAGATACGGGCTTGTACGATCACTGGAGTGAGGAAAACAAAAAGTTCATCTATTCTGGTGGTGTACTACAATCGCCAGACATTGCCCGTTGCGTTCGTTTCATTTTAGAGCAACCAGGTAACGTCCTCATACCAAGACTTTTGGTAGTTCCTGCTGCTGAGCCAGTGTAACACCAATCCAAATCTCATCTCTCCATCTCTTTTAGACAACCAAATTAACTTTCAATAATTTAAAGGAAAGCTAACCATGGTAACAACTCCAGATAGAGCTACTGACTTCCCTAAAGTTAGAAAACTCTGGTCGGATGTAGATGTCACAAATTTTGGAGCTTACTATGAGGCTCTACAAGTGCGTCTGCTTGATTACATTTGGAATGATGAATCTCTTAAGCAAGAGATACTGACTAACCCAAAAGTTGTGTTTGAAAGGGAAGCCGGAATTACATTCCCTGCAGATGTAGAAGTTCAGGTTTTAGAAGAACCAGAAAACACCTTCTACTTTGTAGTTCCTGCAACTCCACCAGTAGAGGAACATTGGTATCGATATGAACAATTTGCAGGTTGGTGGCAAATTATTGATACCTTCTGGTATTTCTACTACCGACTTGGTGGTTCTACCAAGGCTAGAGCTTATAGGGAATGTTTCCAAGCATTATGGATTGTTCGCTCTTGGACAAATGAAACCTTCCGTAAGCAACTCCTCGACAATCCAAGATCCATATTTGAAGGAGAAATGGGAATACCTTTTCCTGCTGAGTTGAAGATTCAGTCATTAGAGGAAACTCCAAATCGCATCTACTTTATACTTCCTAAAAGCCCCCTCTTAGAAAAACTTGATGAAACTGCAACTGTAGGCGAGTGGTGGAAAGCATCTCATGGTTTGTGGTGGTGGTATACTTCACTGCGATTCAGACAACCAGCAACAAAAGCAGTAACAGGAGTGGTTGGATAACTGAAGATAGCTAGGGCACTGATTTATTCATTGCAGAAACCGGATTTTTGATTTGTGAGCATTAAATTTTCATCTTCACAATTAAAAAAATCCGGTTTTTCTACCTCAGATTCTAATACAGCAAAAGTCCGAGTTTTTTGCAAATAATCTTTCTATTAAAGAAAGAATTTACATACTTAATTGCTTTGAACAATATCATGATACCTAAGACCTTTAAGCGTCGCCACTTTCTGCAAAGTGCTGCCTTGTTTTCTGCTGGTTTAGCAGCTTCATTTGCTTCTCCTCGTCGGACTCGTGCTAGTGATGATTATATAGAAGCCATTGTTATTGGTAGTGGCTATGGTGGTGCTATTGCTTCTTTACGTTTGGGACAGGCTGGGATCGATACATTAATCCTAGAGAGAGGTAGGCGTTGGCCCATCACACCTGAACAAAATACTTTTGCTACTTTTGATGCTCCTGATGGTAGAGCAGCCTGGCTAAGTAATCAAAGTTTATTTGGTGATTCTATAGATGTCTATCCAGGAGTTTTTGAAGTTCTAAAAGAACAAGGAATTATTGTTGTTAATGGTGCTGGTTTTGGAGGGGGCTCATTAGTCAACAATGCTATTATTTACAAACCCAAACGTGAAATATTTTACAGAGTTTTCACTCGTTCTATTGCTGACTATGATGAATTGGATTCGGTTTATTATCCTCGAGTCCAGGCAATGCTAAATTCATCACCAATTCCACAAGATATTTTAGCAACTTCTTACTATGGCAAAACTCGATTGTTCATGGATAATGCAGCCAAGACGGGATTTTCCAGTTTTCTATTGGATCTAGCTGTGGATTGGGATATAGTTCGTCAAGAAATCAATGGTACGAAAAGACCTTCTGTGATTGCTGGTAACGCTTGGTGGGGTATTAATAGTGGAGCAAAAAATAGCGTAGATCACAACTATCTCGCACAAGCAGAAAGTACTGGTCATGTGAATGTCCTCACTCTACATATAGTTACTGATATTGCAGAGATTCCAGGAGAAGAAAAGTATCGAGTTTTCTGTAATCAAATTAATGAATCAGGACAAGTTATCGCTAAAAAAACCTTTACTTGCCGCTATTTATTCTTAGCTGCAGGTTCTTTAGGTACTTCTAAACTTTTAGTTAAGGCTAAAGCAAAAGGCACGTTATCTAAATTAAATAACTACGTTGGCAAAACCTGGGGAACCAATGGAGATAATATTACGACCAGAACAGGCTTAGGAACTGTGACTGGTAATGGTGGAACTGCAGGTGCTGCTATTGAGTTACTTGATGGACCGACTCCTATAGTTGTAGAGAGCCTAGAAATCGGGAATACGGCTGACGGTGTACAATCGTGTCTCGGGTTAGGTATTCCTCGTCCAGCTGGCAAATTCCAGTACGATCCTTCTACAGATACTGTCAACTTACACTGGCCAACAGTGGCGGATAAGGCGATCGTGAAGAGAACAGAGAGCCTTTTCTCTACTCTTGATAAGGGTCTAAATATGACTGGGGCACAACCTGAGCATCAAACTGAAGAAGGTATGATATCTACAACTAGTGCCTCATCCCAAAATAATGCTGCTGCTATTTCTGGCCATCCTTTGGGAGGATGTGTTATTGGACAAGCTAGTGACAAGTATGGACGGATATATGGCTACAACAGACTTTACGTTGTTGATGGCGCTATGATTCCAGGCTCTGCTGCTTGTGCCAATCCTTGTTTTACAATTTCAGCCTTAGCAGAACGCAATATGGACACAATTATCCCAGAAGATATTCACAGTTAGCTATCATCTGTATGAATGTAGCTTGAGTAAGTTAGTTAAACGCTATCACTTAGAAGACTGATTCAGTATTCAAGATAGGGGTTGAGTGTAAACATCTAAAAATCTGTCAGCCTCTCGAACAAGTTCTCAAATAAAAAACGGGAGTTTGTTGTAAAAGTAAACATTTTGGGCGTTTTTCTATTGAAAATATCGGTTCAAAATTCTTTAACTTGACATGAAACTGGCAGATTTTTTCCTTTTAAAAATAGTTTTAAAAGATGAGGCTACAAATTTACGCAAAATCCTCAAATGTTCATATAGATATTTTTACCTATATAAATAAAGCCTCAACAGAGGTAGCAAAATATCAAAAATAATACAAATCTTTTGCTTTTAATCAATTCTTACAATATTACCAAAAAAAATGCTCCTTATTTCCAAAAAATTCACCATTGTAAATATATTCCACATTCCCTAGATTAACAAATCGGTAGATCACTAGAGAGTTGATTCAATAGCAATATGCAAAACAACCTTGGGTATGTCTTTAGAAGACTTGTATTATGTGTTGAATCGACTAATGTCAATCTCTCAAGAGGAAATAAAAAAAATGGTCGAAAGACGACGCTTGATCGTTGGCATTAGTGGTGCAACAGGAATAGTTTACGGCATTAGGTTATTGCAAATGTTGAAAAAAACCGATGTTGAGAGTCATCTGGTTGTTTCCAAGGCAAGTTACAAAACACTTACCTTTGAGACAGATATGACTGCTGAGGAATTGCGAAGCCTAGCTGATGTGACATATCCAACTTGCGATATTGGGGCGGCAATCTCTAGTGGCTCATTCAAAACAATGGGAATGGTTATTGCACCTTGTTCCATTAGAACGATGTCAGAAATTGCTAGTGGTGTCACTAGCAATTTGCTAACCCGTGCTGCTGACGTGGTGCTTAAAGAACGTCGCCGTCTTGTACTGATGGTACGTGAAACACCACTACATGTAGGGCATCTTAAGAGCATGCTGGCAGTTACGGAGAATGGAGGAATCATTGCACCACCTGTGCCAGCTTTTTATATTTGTCCAGAAACGTTGGACGATATCATCAATCACACAGTTGGTAGAGTGCTCGATCTGTTCGACACTGAGGTGGGAAGCATTAAGCGCTGGGGCGAAGACATAAATGGCCACGTGTTAAAGCAAGATCAAAAAAAGGTTGCAAGTCAATGATGAGGCATTTAAAGAGTCTTAGAGAGTATATTGATGCTCTAAAAGAAATCGGCGAGATTCAAGAGATTAACAAAGAAGTGGACTGGAACCTTGAGATTGGCGCAATTATCCGCCGTTCTTATGATCTTAAAGCCCCAGCACCATTGTTCAACAGCATCAAAGAGATTGAAAAGGGCTTTCGGGTCCTTGGTGCGCCAGCTGGTGTGAGCCGTCAACCAGGGCTTTACCTATGTCGCGTTGCCTTGTCACTCGGCCTAAGTCCATATGCGACAGGTCAAGAAATCATTGAGGCTTTAGCGCAAGCCCATAAAAAAACCCCCATTCCACCGAAGTTAGTGAAAAGTGGTCCTTGCAAAGAAAATGTCCTGCTTGGTGACCAAGTAGACTTACTACGTTTACCAGCGCCACTTATTCATGGTTGGGATGGTGGACGTTATCTAAACACATTTGGCATGATTGTCGCACAGACACCTGACCGAAAGTGGACTAACTGGTCTATCGCCCGAATCATGGTTCTAGACAAGAACCGAATGACCGGAATTGTTTCTCCAAAGCAACACCTTGGACAAATCCATGCTATGTGGAAGGCGTTGAATAAGCCAATGCCTTTTGCACTTGCACTTGGTTGTGAACCAGTGATTCCTTTTGTCTCAGGTATGCCAATTCCTGCCTACATGAACGAATCAGATTTCATTGGGGCTTATTTGGGTGAGCCTATTGAGGTTGTTCAGTGTGAAACTGTAGATTTACATGTTCCTGCAACAGCCGAGATTATTGTTGAAGGTACACTTTCTGACACCGAGACAGCGCCAGAAGGGCCTATGGGTGAATATGATGGGTATTCTTGGCCTGGGATGAGTACAAACAAGCCAGTTTATAATGTCTCCGCAATCACCTATCGCAACAATCCAATTTTGCCAGTTGTTGCTGCAGGGGAACCAGTAGAGGAAGACCATACCGCTTTTGGGTTACCGCACGCAGCTCAAGCGTTGCATGAATTGCGCGAACACAATCTTCCTGTGACAACTTCTTATATGCCTTTGGAAAGTGCTTGCCATTGGCTAGTGCTTGGGATGGATAAAGATTGGCGGAAAAAAACAAATTTCAACTCTCAAGACTTAATTCAAACTATTGGTAAAATTCTGTTCAAATCCCATGTTGGATTTGGCATTCCTAAAGTTTTAGTGATGGAAGACGATGTCGATCCCACTAATACCTCAGAGGTCGTGTGGGCTTTTGCTACTCGTTGTCATCCGGCGACTGGTGAAATACATTTCCCCATGGAAGATATGGTTCCACTTCCAGTCTTTCTGCGCATACAGGAAAAGAAAGGATTAATGAGCACTAAAGCAATATACAACTGTCTAAGCCAGGATGAATGGTCATCTGAGCAAAGGCCTGTACGAGCATCTTTTCAAGGCTTGTGGCCTAAAGAGATTCAAGAACGAGTGTTAAATAATTGGAACACCTACGGCTACAATTAACGACTTTCTCTTCTTTGTCATTTGCATAATTGCTTAGACATAGAATTGTCAGTAGGATTTGCAAGGAGAAATTTATGGGAACAACTTATAGTTCAGAGCAACAAGTAACGACTGATGCAGTTTTAGCTGCTAGTCTGAAAGAGCAACAAGAAAAAGGGCCAGACCAGCGACAAATGCATACAAAAAGTCATGGTTTGGTATGGGGAGAGTTCATAGTTGAGAATAATCTTCCTGAAACCTTAAATGTAGGTGTTTTTGCAAGACCTCAAAAATATCCTATTTGGGTTCGCTTTTCCAATGCTTCACCACCTGAAAAACGAGGGAAGCTAAAGTCTGATCAAGAACCTGATGTTCGTGCTGTAGCCATTAAACTTATGGAAGTCGAAGGCACGAAAGTTCTGGATGATGAAGAAAACACTCAAGATTTCATTCTCATCAATCATCCCGTTTTCTTTGTCCGAGATGCTCAGGGTTATATTGACCTTGCTCAAGCAGGGAGTGGACAAGCAACTCCAGAAGTATTGCAATCATTGCAACCTACATTTGCCCTACTTCAAGAAATGACGATGAAGAACGTTGCTAATCCCCTTCTCATTCAGTACTGGAGTACAACACCTTATAAATTAGGCTCTCATGCTATTAAGTTCTCTATTAAACCCCAGCAAGCAGATGCAGGTGATGAACAAAAATCTAATTTAGACAACTACTTACGCGAAGCCGTAGTTAAGTTTCTAACAGATGAAGGAAAGGAAACCGCCTTTGATTTCCTAGTTCAGCTTTACGTGAATGAGGAAGAAACCCCAATAGAAGACCCAATGAAAGAATGGAAGGAGAGTAGCTCACCTTTTATTAAGGTAGCAACTATTAGAATTCCTAGTCAGAAATTTGATTTTGAGGAACGCAAGCGATTGGATGAGAGTTTATCATTCTCACCATGGCATACTTTGTCTGAGCATGAGCCACTAGGCAGCATGAATTTAGCTCGTAAAAAAATTTACCAAGAACTTGCAAAGTATCGACGTGAGCATATTCAAAAGCGCTTGAGAGAACCTCAACCTTATACTTTTATCCAGGATGAACCACAATAAATAGCAATTTTTGATTGCAGAATTTAAAGGATGAAGGATGAAATAAATAATTTACTGTCAGGGGCAAATTTTGGGAGCATCCCGATTTGGTAGATTTATTTTGTAGTGCGTTCGCAAAGCGTGTGCTTTGCACTCACATCTTGCTTGCTAGATATATCACGCGAGCGAGGCACTCGCACTACTTATTCAAAAATGAGATGTTCCCCAAATTTTAAATTTTTTTTAATCGTTATCCTTCATCTTCATCTTTTTTAGGATTCATGGAATAAGAGCTTGATTTTGTTAATTGTCTATTATTTGTGTCTTTAGGTTTTAGAGTGACTATTACTTATTCTCAAATACTGGTAAAGAGACAAATAAAAAGACTATTACTTTAATTTACAAAACTTATATTTTGCATTTTTCAAAACCAAACTTAAATAAACACTTTTTAAGGATAAATTAGAATTTTTAGTTTAAGTGATAGAATGTTCCGCTTTTTAAAATAAGTAAAAATATAAAATAATCCTCTTTTTTGTTGTATTTGAGCGTTTTCAAAACTCTCATGGCAGAGTTTTTTACGTGAGATGAAATATCTAATAACTGATACTGATGTTGATGAGGATAAACCACGAAAATGCAAGATAACAGAGATGTAGCCCGTACGATCACTCCACGCTCTTTAAAGCGCAGGATGGCGTTTTACAAGAGGTTTTCTCGCAGGAAATTTATAACTTATGTTGCTGGAACCGTTGCTTTGCTGACCAGTTTGACAGCAAGGCGGTCTTTCGGTCAACAGGAGTCATCGGGGTCTTCTATTTCCTTAAGTCCATCAGATCCTGTTGAGTACATTGTGGTTGGTTCCGGCGCTGGTGGCGGTCCTTTAGCTGTCAATCTCGCGAAGGCTGGACATAAGGTGGTTTTGATTGAGGCTGGTGAAGATAAAGGTGACGATCTTGTTTCAGTACCAGCTTTTAACCCGCTTGTCGTCGAGGATGATGAGGTGAAATGGGACTACTTTGTTCGGCACTACGCTGATGACGAGCGTCAGCGTCGTGATAGCAAATATGTTCCTGAACAAGACGGGATATTGTATCCACGGGCAGGTACACTCGGTGGATGTACAGTTCACAGTGCTTTAATCACGGTCTATCCCAACAACTCTGACTGGGAAGGCATTGCTCAAATTACTGGTGATTCCAGTTGGTCTGCTGAGAATATGCGGAAATACTTTGAGCGGCTTGAACAGTGTCACTATGTGCAGCGACCTGGTTCTTCTGATGACAATCCAACGCGCCACGGATTTGATGGTTGGCTATCAACAGAGATTCCTGATCGCAACATGTTCATTCAAGACAACAAGCTCCGAACTATTCTGATCTCAGCAGCTAAGGCAGCGGGTGTAGATGAGAGTATTCTTGACAGTTTTTTAAAAGGTGAACTTGATCCAAACGATTGGCGAAAAGATGCAGGAAATCTTGAAGGTCTTTACAACATTCCACTATCAACTCTCAACGGTCAACGGCGGAGTCCGCGAAACTTGATTAGGGAAACAGCCGCCGCACTTCCCAACAATCTCATTGTTAAAACTAGTACTTTAGTAACGCGGGTACTATTTAAGGGTACGACAGCAATTGGCATCGAGTATCTTGAGGGTGCCCATCTTTACCGTGCCGATCCGAAGGCTAGCACTAGTGGACCAGAACCTGGACCAAGAAAGACGATGTTAGCTTCTCGTGAAGTCATATTATCAGCAGGCACCTTTAACAGCCCACAACTTTTGAAACTCTCTGGTATTGGTCCAGCAAATGAACTACGCAAGCACGGCATTAGACCGATTGTTCATCTACCAGGAGTTGGAGAAAATCTACAAGATCGCTACGAGATTGGTGTAGTGACTCAGTTGGATTCAAATTTCACATTTTTTCAAAGTTGCAGACCCGATCAGCAGTCATCAGACCCATGCTTCATCCAGTGGCAGCAGGGTCAGGGAATTTATACTAGTAACACCACTGTCATCAGCCACATTCGAAAGTCTGATGAGGCTCGTCCTGTACCTGACCTCTTCATCTTTATGGCGTCAGCGCCATTCCGTGGTTATTATCCTGGTTTTTCCATACCAGTCACCCAAATATCAAACCAATTTACTTGGGCAATTCTTAAGGCTCATACACGTAACAATGCAGGAAGCGTGCAGCTTCGCTCAGCCGATCCACGAGATACACCTATTATTAATTTCCATTATTTTACAGAAGGCAACGACGAGGCAGGGGAAGATCTTGCATCGGTTGTTAATGGTGTAGAATTCGTGCGTCGCATGAACGAGCAACTTGGGGACGTCTCACAAGGTGAGGTCATTCCAGGTCCGACAGTTCAATCACGGGATGATATCGCTCGCTATGTAGCAAACGAAGCATGGGGTCATCATGCCTCTTGTAGTAACAAGATGGGTCCTCGACACGACCCCATGGCTGTGGTTGACAGTGAGTTCCGTGTTCATGGCACACGCAATCTCCGCGTCGTAGATGCATCAGTCTTCCCTCGTATCCCAGGCTACTTTGTTCTATCGGCGATTTATATGATTAGCGAAAAAGCAAGTGATGTCATTTTAGCTAGCGCGCGCAAGAGCCATACCACTTCTTGAAAATTCTCACGCTTTGTAAGCAAGGATTAGCGATCGCCTCATCGTTAACACAGTTTGGCTGATGTTCGATCTCCCCAAGCCTCTTTTCACAGTGGGTTGGGGGGATTTTCTTTTTGTCTGAATGATATTTGCTACTAACACTCAAGTGTATCAATGTAATTTGATTACTCCTGATATATTGTGTCATTCAGACACGCTCATTGTGTGTGGCAAAGATACTGTAGAAGTAGGACACCTTGAAATTTTTGATTATGAAAACACTTGTATCTTACTACCCACAAATAAAAGAAAAGCTGAAAGCGCAACTAGAAGCTGTGGAGACAACTGAGGAAGTTGTCAAGATACTACAAGAGGAGATTAGCAAGCTTGCCGATCTTAATAGCGACTATATTAGAGAACTAACTCCACCACAGGCACGCCTTGCCACAATCTTATTAAGAGTATTTAATCAATACACTAGTATTTTGATCTTGGTCAAACTGCAAAATTCAACCTCAAGCTCTTCAGTACAATCGACTCAGATTGCTAACTCACAATTGGAAACTGGGATGAGCTTGACAGACTCTGCTGCAAATGCTCTATCACCTTTTACGAAAATTTTGCATATAGAAAAAAATCTGCAAGCCTTAAAATCACCTGATTATTACAGGCAAGTGTTGCTACAGCAAGTGCAACAAAATTATCATTTGATTAGCACTGTACTTGCTGGTGGTCTGTCAGGATTGTTAGCTGGGGGTTATTTATGGGGGTTTGTAGGCGCGATCACAGGAGGAGTCATTGGAACGATAATTCTGCCAAAGAAGTTACCCGAAAGTACAGATATTGCTTCCCTGCCAGAGCCTGACAAAAACGAGATTAAAATAGGTATAGATATTGATAGACTACTAAACTATCTCTATCAAGCTTTTCAATCGATTGACATTACTGTTGCTGCTTATGGGGAAAGAGGAGAGAAAGCACCATTACCTAGCTTGGAAAATAATCTAGACTTGTTGGAGTACCTGCAAGAATTGATGGCGGATGCGCTGGATGAAAAAACCCAACTTCCAACTGCTGTGCGTAGACGCATTGAACAGGCTGCAACAATTTTGAGACATTACGGCATACAAGCACGAATTTATCAACCTAGTGAGGAGCAGGCGCAAGAAAGGAAAACCTTGCCAATGTTCTACTTTGAGCCGAGCCTTGATCCAGAAATTACAGATTACATTACCCTAAAGCACGCTTTTGTGAAAGATGACCAGATACTCTTGCCAGGTTATGTCATTGAACCAACATCTTCTGGTGATAGCAAATAGTTTGTGAGAAAAGAAAAATTAGCA
Organism: Nostocales cyanobacterium Centralia_MAG_434; assembly: GCA_021324415.1. Classification (GTDB taxonomy): domain Bacteria; phylum Cyanobacteriota; class Cyanobacteriia; order Cyanobacteriales; family Nostocaceae; genus JAJPJF01. Next base: position 11,383 of record JAJPJF010000189.1, on the reverse strand, counting down.
GGCTTTATTTCCTCCTACTTACTGAGTGGCTTTCATTATTAACAATAGAAAAAATATCAATAATGCAATGCATGATTATCACAATATCAAAATCATTGGATTTGATTTAGGACATGGGGAAACTTCCCTAACCTGGGTACGAGCAGACTATCAAGAAACGACTCCTCAAAGCTTACTTATTAATAATAGGAAAAGTCAAATCACAGCTATTGCCCATCACCCTAAAAAGGGAATTCTTATTGGGGAGATGGCATATCAAATGTCTGATGTCACCATATTTGAAATCGCCTTTAAAAGCAGACATTTTAATGAATTGTCTTCCAAGGAAATTATTCAAGAATTTAGTAAAGCTATTTACCAACATTTAATTGATACCAACCAAATTCAATTGAAAGATCAAAACTTATTTTTTATAGGTTGTCCTTCAGGATGGTGGCAAGAAGAAATCGAGAGTTATAGACAACTCCTATGTGAAAATTGTTTACCAAATGCAATTGTGGTAAAAGAATCGCGCGCTGCTTTGATGCATGCAAAAGAAAGCGGTATTTTCACTATAGATGAGTTACAAAAGTCTGTACTTGTCATCGATATTGGGTCATCTACCACTGATTTCACTCTTGTCAAAGGTATGTCTGATATCCCAGTAGATTTTGGACATGATTTGGGTGCATCTCTCATTGATAAAGAAATTCTCAAGAAAACTCTTGAATATCATAGGCAATATAGAGAGGGAAAAGAAGAAACTTTACGATTAGGAGATTTTCTCAGGGATGAGGAAATTTGGCAACTAGAAGATATTTTACAGTTAGAAAGAATTTTTGAACAAAACCCGTGGTACAAAAATCGCTGTGAGCTTCGATGCCGTAGAGCAAAAGAAGAGTATTTTAATTATCAAGACTCTTATGAAGACAGCATTGTTAATATTGGTAGTGAAGATATTCAAAGAAAATTTAAGTTTTTGCCTCTAGTCAATGGCAAAATTATGAATGCAATTCTTAGCCAACCTCTGTCAGAGCTTGGTAACAAAAGTTGGCGTGATGCTTTTAGTGAGCAGTTGCAGGCGGTCAAACACAAATTAGATGAGCAAGGCATCGAACCGAGTGCTATTCTTCTCACAGGTGGCGCTTCAAAAATGGGGTTCGTTGTAGAAATATGTCAAAATATCTTTCCTAATTTGCCTTGTAAAAGAGACGGAGAGCCTGAGTTTTCCATTGCTAGAGGACTGGCACGTTGGGGACGGGTTTATACACGCACAGCTTGGTTTATGGAAGAAATTAGTCAATTTCTTGACCAAGAACTGACAAATATTGTGGGAAAACACATACCCACCTTGTTAGAGAAATTAGCTGAAGAACTAGCAAATGGTTTGGTAGATGAGGTCATTAAGTCACAAGTACAATCCTGGCGGAATCGTGAAATCATTACGCTTTCCGATCTGGAGATGAAAATAGCACAGAAAGCCAAAGCTTGGCTAACAGGAAGTGATGCCAATTATAAAATGACGATGTGTCTAGTTGAGTGGTTGTTAAAAATTCAGAACGAAGTCCAGGAAAAAACAGATTCAATCTGTAATAAGTATGGTTTACCAATTGGCACCTTTGACAGCAAAACATTGGAGCTAGGGGATCATACAGGCAATATTCCCACATCCATATCACTGGCTGATTTTACTGGACTTTCTATCTTTGTGGGACACCTTGTTGGCTTAATTGTAGGAGTTGTTCTCGCAGGATTATTCCATATCCTAGTCTTTGCTGGAATAATTGCACCTATTGTTGGGGTAGTGGTTTACTTTATGGGTGAATCCCTAGTGAAAGATACAGACATACCGGGTTGGATACGCAAATTCGTTCCCAATCAGAAAATTGATGAATTAGCGTATCAGAAAAAACCGGAGCTGCAGCAAAAAATCCAAGAGACTCTCATCAAGGACCCAACAATAGCTATCAAACTGGCAAAAGCCATCAATGAGTGGCTTACAGAAACGATACAAGAGCAAGCAGACAAGGCCAGATTACTGATTGCATAAGTATGAACATAAAGATCAAATAATTTCGCCATTGCCCCTGGTGCTCCCCTGCTCGACATTGTTACTCCACTAGACCATGCTTAATTGCAAAGCGCACCAATTCTGCTCGGTTGCTAGTAGCAGTTTTTCTTAATAAACTACTAACATATTTTTCAACTGTTCGAGGGCTTAGGTGCAGCTGCTGACCCATGTCAGCATTGGATAGACCATGAGTCAAAAGTTCTAGAACTTCCCATTCTCGGGATGTTAAGTCTGAGAGAATTTGAGATTTCTGAGATTCATTGAGATGAGAGCTATTAGCTTCTATCGCTTTTGTAATTGATGGGGTTGCTCCCATATTATCTTGTTGAAAAAAACGATACTCAGATTGAATAATTTGCGATCGCTCTAGGAGATTCCGAATTGCTGCGGCTAACTCTTCAAGTTCAAAGGGTTTTGGTAAGTATAAATCACACCCTGATTGATAACCTAAAATTCTTTCCTGAGTTTTTGTTCGCGCAGTTAATAAAATGACAGGTAACAACCGGAATGCTGGGTACTGACGTACACGACGTACCAGTTCATAGCCGTTCATTCGTGGCATGACAATATCAGTGACCATCAAATCAGGATGATACTCCTCCACCATTGCTAAAGCTTCTTGACCGTCATTAGCAGTAATTACTGAGTAGCCTGACAGATCAAGATAATCGCTAATAGACAAACGAGTGCCCAGGTCGTCATCTACTACAAGGATCTTTAAGGGCATGGACAGTACACCCCTAGCATTTGTTACTAAGAAATTTGCTTCCATGAGCACCATCAGGAGAGCACAAGTAAAAAGAGTGCCCTTATGTTTCATACTATGACAGGATTACCAGATAAGAACTCTCCAGTAATTGCTTTATTAAATAAATATTAAGTCTGTTTAGCACTCATATGATGATTTATGAGAATATCCTTTTTGATTTTCTTGATAACAAGCAGCCTAAGGTTAGCTACTAAGCTGCTCTTTGAGCAAGTGTGAGCGGCGCTGAGGCCGTGAAGGTAATGCCCCTAGATATCTTGTGGGTGAGGCTTCCTGTGTCGCTAATGCGATCGCCGTAAGAGCAATCTACTTTAGGTGGAAACCTGTACTTGGCCTTCTGTGTTCCTGAACTAGTTGGCTCCTCCTGACAACTTCTCTCGTGCAGCGCTATCTTACAGATCTTACAGAGACAAATCAAGAAAGTCATTTTCACAGATCCAACTAAAATCGCTATCGAGTACATTTACAAAACGTTATAAATCTTTACGTATCGTAATTTAAGAGGAAAACGCTCATTTCATCTTGATATGCGGGGTTTGGGTAGCGTAAGAAATTGATTTAGGAACAACTGTGTAAAGAAATGTATTCTGTAGATTTAAATTCTCTCATAAAATTTCCCAAAAAATACCATACAGATTATACAACCCTCTTAATTAAAAAGATTTCTGTTTCTTAATAATAGGCTTACAAAGCAGAATGCACCTTCACCTGTGGTATTAGATGGCTGTTGCTGTAATAATATTTCTGTTGGTAGGTTTTTCAAACTAAAGAGACTATCGGTGGAACTTGCGCAAAGCTAAATCTAACACCATGTCCTCTGCACATCAAATTGTAAGGAGATTTGAGCGACCACATCTATAATTGAATTTGATTTGTTATTCAAAGCACACGCAGGCAATCGATTATGACAGGAAAAGGACAAGGATTTGGCTTTGGCTTAGGAAAAATGAAAGAACTGGCTGAAGCCTTCAAAAAAGCACAGCAAGTACAAGAGGGTGCAAAGCGCCTTCAGGAAGAATTAGAGCAGATGGAGATTCAAGGTGAATCTGGCGGTGGTTTGGTTAAAGTGATTGTCAGTGGTAACCAAGAACCTAAAAGAGTAGAAATTGCCCCAGATGCCCTTCAACAAGGAGCAGAATTGCTTTCTGATCTCGTAACAGTAGCCATGAAAGACGCCTACAACAAGTCCACAACTACAATGCGAGAACGTATGGAAGAATTAACCAGTGGATTAGAACTTCCAGGATTTTAGTCATTCGTCATTCGTCATTAGTCCTTTGTCCTTAGCAAATGACTAGTGCCTGATGACAAATGACAAAAGATGGATATCTATGCCTTATAAACTGCTGTTTGTCTGTTTGGGAAACATTTGTCGGTCGCCTGCGGCCGAAAATATTATGAATCATCTGATTGAGCAGGCAGGTTATAGCAAACAAATTGTTTGTGACTCTGCTGGCACCTCCAGCTATCACATTGGAAGTCCTCCTGACAGACGCATGAGTGCCGCAGCTGCTAAAAAACTACAAATTAAGCTAAAAGGTCAAGCTCGCCAATTTAGAAAGTCTGATTTTCAAGAATTTGATCTGATATTAGCAATGGACCGAGACAACTACGACAACATTCTCTCGGTTGATTCAACAGGAGTATACCACGACAAAGTACGCTTGATGTGTGACTTTTGTTCTAAGTACACTCTTAAGGAAGTTCCAGACCCTTACTATGGTGGTCCAGAAGGCTTCAATCAGGTGATTGATTTACTCGTTGATGCTTGTGATGGTCTACTAAAGCACATTTGTGGATAAGTGTTAGTTGTTAGTTGTTAGTTGTTAGTTGTCATCCTAACTCCTAACTCCTAACTCCTAACTCCTAACTCCTAACTAAAAACTTAAAACTCCCCTATCATCTTGACCTCTGGCTCTAACCAAATTGACCACTGTTCTTGTACTTTCTCTTGGATGTAACGAATAAGTGTGAAAATATCACAAGCACTAGCTCCACCACAGTTGACAATAAAATTTGCATGACGTTGCGCTACTTGTGCTTGACCAATTTGGTGGCCTTTTAACCCAGTTTGTTCAATGAGCCAACCAGCGCTATAAGGTTTGGGATTGCGGAATACACTGCCACAACTTGGCAAGTGATAAGGTTGGGTACTCAACCTATGCTGTTTGTGTTGCTTTGTTGTCGCCAAAACTTGTGCAGGATCTGCTCCTGGTTGGAGTTGGAAAGTTGCTTGAGTGACTATTTGATCACTACCTTGCAGTATTGAAGTGCGATAGCTATAACCTAATTGTTCACGACTTCTAGTTTCTAAAGTCCCATCAGGTAAAAGGACCTGGGCACTTACTAAAATATCTGCGATACAGCTATTGTGTGCCCCTGCATTCATGACAACAGCACCCCCAATAGTTCCAGGAATACCAACAGCCCACTCCAATCCCTGCCACCCCCGTTCTGCAACTTCCCAAGCTAAGCCAGGAATTGGTTCTCCTGCTGCCACAGTCAATAGACCTGTTTTTGGGTCAAATTGGCTATGTCGAAAATGGCGAGTCACGATAACTAAGCCTGATATACCAACATCACTGACTAGTAAGTTAGATCCGGCTCCTAAAATTGTTATTGGTAAATTTTGTGATTTTGCATACTTAACACTTGCTTGTAAAGCTTCCATACTGCGAGGAACAACACACAACTCAGCTGGACCACCAACTCGATAAGATGTATATGCTGATAGTGAAACGTGAGACTTAATAACACAATTGGTACCAGGTAAACTAATTTCCATACCTTGGTTGAAATTAGCTGTGAATTGTTTGTTGGTATCTAGGCCAGAAAGTATGCAGACATTTGCAGATGCCTGAGAGATGGTCATATCTACTAGAATTTTTTGAATTTTGACTTATACGCCGTAAAAATACGGTAAATTGAATTAGTGGAAAAGTCGGGGAAGAGTGGCTACTGTGTATTTTATGAAAGCCATTCCACTCTGAATCCTTAAGATGTAGCTGTTGCAGGTTGGCGAAGTGTAGCAGTAACCTCAGGAATAACCTGATTTAAGTTTCCTGCTCCTAAAAATAGTGCCAAATCTCCAGGACGCAAAGTCTGCAGCAAGAATTCACACACCTTAGCTAAAGTTGGTTGATAAGTGACTTGAGGGTGGTGCTTAGCAACTTCAGCTGCAAGTTGTTCCCCACTAATTAAACCTAAATTTGGCTCACCTGCACTGTAAATGTCTGTAAGTACAACCAAATCAGCATGACTAAAGGACTGGGAAAATTCATTTAAAAAGGTCAGCGTACGGCTGTAGCGATGAGGTTGGAAGATTGCTACTACTCTTTGCCCTCGTCTTGCTTGAAGGCGCGCTGCCGCAAGAGTAGCACGGATCTCGCTTGGGTGATGTGCGTAGTCATCTATGAAAGTAATGCCATCAACTTCACCACGGAACTCAAAGCGGCGTCTTGCACCTTCAAAGAAGGCAAGACCTTTAGCTATCTCTCCAAATTCCAAGCCCAACAATCGACCAACAGCCACTGCTGCCAGCGCATTACTGAGATTATGCCGACCGAGCAAGCGTAAGTTTAACACACCCAGAGCTTTGCCTCTCTCCCAAACAAGAGCAGTGGTACCATCAGCACGATAGTCAATATTGGTGACAGTGTAGTCAGCTCCAGTATCAGGATACAAACTATAACTTATTTGTGGTTTTAAATGTTCACGTACAGTAGCGCAGTCAATGCTACATATCAAGGTTTTGCAACCTTTGGCAAATGTCTGAAAAATATCAACTACTGCCTCTAATGTTTTGTAGTGATCTGGATGATCCAGTTCTATATTAGTAATAATGCCTATCTCAGGAGTGTGTTTCACTAACGAACCATCTGATTCATCTGCTTCCGCTACCAAATACTGACTGTGACCAAGTCGGGCAGTACCTTCCCAGGCATTCACTTCACCACCCACCAGAATTGTTGGATCAAGACCAGTTTGGAGTAGCATATAGCCAATCATGCTACTAGTGGTCGTCTTACCATGAGTCCCGGCCACTGCAATACTGTGATATCTTGCAATGAGAGCTGCAAGTAAGTCAGAACGGTGGAAGATTGGGCAACCTAATTCCAGCGCGGCTTTGTACTCTAAGTTATTTGTGTTAATTGCGGTTGAACAAATAACTTGCGGCAATTGTGCGTTAATCGCAGTAAGTAATTCTTCTTGAGTGTTTGCAACTACTCCATGAGACTTAGTATCAGGTCTAAAGAATTCAATATTATTTGCTTCTTGTCTACTAAAAATATGAACTCCGATAGATTCCAACCGATGAGTGATGTGATTAAGTCGAATATCTGAACCTGATACTGGCAAGTTAAGTTTTGCCAGCACATATGCCAAAGGTGACATCCCCATTCCACCAATACCAATGAAATGAAATGGTCTACCGTTAAAGTCCACAGAATTTTTCATTTATTACTCCTCTAAGACCACACCACACAATAATTGCAAATAACACGCGTATCATAACAGGAATTTGATTTTTGCCGATACCACCTCTGTATATTATTTATCCCTGATAATGGTTCGATTTTTTGATCTTCCTTGGCTTATTCAGCACGATTTTAACCTAGCTCGCAGGTTTTTTTCTGCTAGAACAGATATTATGTTTATTCTGAAAATTTCTAAAGAATCTGGAAATAAATGACTATGTGTACAAACCATATTTTTGGTTAACTTGCTTACTTGAATTGGGTACAATAGTGAATTAATGTTAAACCTCTTTGAAATAGAGTAAAGCACGAGCAGTGAGTGAATGAGGCAAATAGCAATTTTCGGTGGCACTTTTGACCCAGTTCATTTGGGACACCTAATCGTAGCCGAGACAGCTTTGCATCAAGTCTCACTAGAACAAGTTATTTGGGTACCATCGCTTAATCCTCCTCATAAACAAGCGGCTTTATTTGAACATCGCTTAGCAATGATTCAACACGCGATCGCAGATAACCCAGGATTTCGCCTCGCAGGGGTTGAAGCTAATCGACCTGGAACGTCCTACGCGATTGACACGTTGATCGATTTATCTGCGGTTTATCCACAGACTCAGTGGTACTGGATTGTTGGCTTAGATACTTTCCGTACTTTACCTCGTTGGTATCGTGTGGCTGAATTAGCAAAATTGTGTCATTGGTTGATCGCACCTCGACTCCTAAGTTGTGAGACTAAAGTTGAATCCGAATTCATTTGCACCCAGGTAGAGGAACAGATGAAAGAGCAATATTCTATCATATGTTGGCAGTTGTTACATGTACCTTTAGTAGGAGTTTCATCAAGTTTGATCCGCAACTTATGCCGCGATCGCCACTCAATTCGTTACTTAGTTCCAGAGTCAGTCAGAAATTACATCACCCACCATAATCTGTATGCGGGGTATGAGGGAGGAAAAAGGAAGTGAGGGAAATGCACAAGTCATTAAGCATTGCATCTTCACCAAGACTGAACTTTTTAGGGGGACTTGTAAAGAATTACTTTCTCCACAATCCTTGACTTACTAAACATGAAAGTAATCTTTTTCCCGCACTCCCTCCATTTACCTCTCCCTTATGACCTCCCCCACACCCTCATTTCATAAAAAGTTCTATATATTTTTTTAAGAATTTAACACTTTATAGTCATAAATACTCCCCCTTTGCGATATGATTGGGGTCATCCATAGCATTAGTTTAGGCATAAGTATATAGAGGGCAAGACACTGTGATTAGAGTTGCAATCAACGGTTTCGGGCGCATCGGGCGTAATTTTGCACGCTGCTGGCTAGGTAGACAAAATAGCAAAATTGATCTTGTAGCTATCAATGACACATCAGATCCTAGAACCAACGCTCACCTGCTAAAGTATGACTCGATGCTAGGGACGCTTAGGAATGTTGACATTAGTGCTGATGATAATTCAATTACTGTAAACGGTAAGACCATTAAGTGTGTATCTGATCGCAACCCAGAAAACTTGCCCTGGAAAGACTGGGAAATTGACCTAATTATCGAAGCCACTGGTGTTTTTACTTCTAAAGAGGGAGCGCTCAAGCACGTCAATGCTGGTGCCAAAAAGGTTCTCATTACGGCTCCAGGTAAAAACGATGATGGAACTTTTGTTGTTGGTGTGAATCATCATGATTATGATCACAGCAAACACAACATCATCAGCAATGCTAGCTGTACTACCAACTGCTTGGCTCCCGTTGCTAAGGTATTGCACGAGAGGTTTGGTATTATCAAAGGTACGATGACCACCACTCACAGTTACACTGGTGACCAGCGCTTACTAGACGCTTCTCACCGGGATGTGAGAAGAGCTCGTGCTGCTGCTATAAACATCGTGCCAACATCTACAGGCGCAGCCAAAGCTGTAGCATTAGTACTACCAGAACTCAAAGGTAAACTGAATGGTGTAGCACTGCGTGTACCTACTCCAAACGTTTCAATGGTAGATTTCGTAGTACAAGTAGAAAAGTCTACTATTACGGAAGAAGTTAACCAAGCTTTCAAAGATGCTGCTCAAGGTGAATTGAAGGGCATTTTGGAATACAGTGAACTACCACTTGTCTCATCCGATTATCAAGGTCATGATGCCTCTTCCATCGTTGATTCTAGCTTGACATTGGTTATGGGCAATGACTTAGTGAAAGTCATGGCTTGGTATGACAATGAGTGGGGTTATAGCCAACGAGTTCTCGATTTAGCAGAGCTAGTGGCTGAGAAATGGGTTTAAAACAGTGAGGAGTTAGGAGTGAGGAGTTAGGAATAGAAATACTCGTGACTCTTAACTCTCAAAATGTCGAAATCCCCGGCTAAGTGTGAGAACTTGGTCGGGAGTTTTTTGGTTATCATCGCCTAGAAGTGCTGTTGACCCTTCTACTATCGTTCCAATAATAGCTGCTCCCTTGCCAAGCTGTTCTACAAGTAGAGATGCTGGTTCTTTTGGTAAGCACAGTACCAATTCAAAATCTTCGCCACCATATAGTGCATACTCTAGTGCTTGTTCTTTTGTCAGCCAGTTTTGGAAAGCAGTTGGCAAAGGAATTTTAGTACTGTTAATAACTGCACCAACACAACTAGCACGACAGATTTGGACTATAGCATCTGCTAAGCCATCACTGCTGTCCATTCCGGATACAGGTAAGGGGAGAGGGGAGGAGGGGTCTAGAATTTGCCAGAGAAGGGGTAGGACATCTAGTCGGGGTTGGGGACGTTGATGTGCTTTGATGAGAGCTAAACGAGCACTATCGCTGAGGCTTCCTCCTAATTGGGAATGCACAAGCAATTCTAAGCCTGCAGCAGAAGCTCCATGAACACCTGTGACCACAATGGCATCTCCAACCCTTGCTTTATTTCGGTAAATGATCCGGTTAGGATGAGCTTGACCAAAAGCAGTGATTGATATGGTGATGACTGGCGATCGCACAACATCACCGCCGACAATTGGGATGTTATACTGCTGCAGACATTCTGTCATTCCCTGGTACAACTGCTCCACCCAATTCACAGCCACATTTCCAGGAAGTCCTAATCCAACAGTAATTCCCAACCCCGAAGCACCCATAGCAGCGAGATCTGATAAATTTGCAGCGGCGGATCTCCAACCGACATCTTTTGGAGAGGTAGTCCTATCGCTGAAATGAACACCATCAACTAATACATCAGTTGTGACTACCAAAGATTGGTCTGGTTCAGTCGAAAGTACAGCAGCATCATCCCCAATAATTTCTGCAGGACAGAAACACTGCAGGATTTTTAAAAGACCTTGTTCTCCAATATCTTGGACTTGTAAAGATTCATTATTCACTGCTGTTTTTCCAACTTTGTCTAAGCAATTTCTATGAACTACCCCACCGCACAGGCGGATGGGGTTTCTAAGTCCCCGTCCATCTGCGAGTCGAGCTTTTGACGCTTCTTGTGCCCAAGTTGCTTCATCGAGCCTGTATGCTTGCGCTTACGGGACGAGTCAGTAGAGCTTAGACATCCACAGTCTACGAGGCTAGTTCCTAACCCCGGTTGCTTATTGGTTGCAACGTTGTACATCACCATCACAGATCCCCTGTCTCGTGGAATCTCAAAAGTGCAATTGTTACAGATGTGGTATCTGTTGGATAATTCTGCCCACTCCTTATGAGGAGTGCCACAATTAGGACAACGCTGTGATGGCTTGACTTGCTTTGTAGGTAGCGCTATTACCAATCCGCCTTTGTGCTCAATCTTGTAAGCAATCATTTTATTTAGACTGCCAAATCCTACAGACAAGATTGACTTGTTTAATCCGGATTTTTGCTTTTTGCGCTTACTTCCCTTGTTGGCTTTGCGTGTCATCCCTTTGGTATTAAGATGTTCGCTCACTCCGATGTCATAACGACTAGCAATCTCTGAAGTGACCTTGTGCTGCCAATCCTTCCTTTGGTTACTAACTTTGCGTTGGAGTTTCGAGACTTGTTTACGAGCCTTTTTCCAACGTCTAGATGCTTTCACCTTTTTGGTGCGGTTGGGTGCACGCTTACGACGCAAAGCCTTGGATGCTTTTTTGATTTTTTG
>JAJPJF010000312.1 GCA_021324415.1 Nostocales cyanobacterium Centralia_MAG_434 | reverse complement strand
TTAAGCGACAAATGTATGGTCGCGCCAGTCTTGATTTACTTGCACGTCGTTTCTTACTCTCTTCATAAACGATCGCCCTCAACAACACTACGCATACATCTCCCAATCCCTACCACTGCATTGCTCTTTCTCAACGAGCAGCACAACAACATGATTTCACTCCCCTTCATTCCCTGAAACAAGCCCAACTCGCAACTAACTCTTCCTTTCAAATACCTTTTTTTGCTGCCACCTCCGATCTTCTACTCACCTCTTGTGCCCCCCTCCACCTCGGATCACCAAAACTACACAAGAGCCAATTTAATTTGATACCCGACAATTGTAGACACTTCCGCATGTTAATTTCTCCCCAATTTTTGCAATTTTCGGACATCTCCGCATGTTAATTTTTTCTAGCAATCAGCCTGAAACCCGCTCCCACAAAGCCTGGCCACCCCCTACACCTTTTTCACCAAAACCGCACAAGAGCCCAATTACCTTGTTATTCGACATTTACTCTTTTGAGTAAACGCTCAAGTGAGTATTTACTCAAATGCCTAAAGTAATTGCCGTCCTCAACACCAAGGGCGGCTCAGGTAAAACAACCATTGCAACCAACTTGGCACACGCCTTGCAACGAGACGGGACAAAGGTGCTACTCGTTGACTCAGATCCACAAGGAAGTACTAGGGATTGGAACGAGGCGAATGGCGGAAATATCATTCCTGTTGTGGGACTAGACCGAGAGACACTAGCCAAAGACTTGCAAGCAATTTCGGCTGGTTACGATTGGATTGTCATTGACGGTGCGCCACAAGTCGCCAAGTTAAGCGCTGCTGCCGTCAAAGCTGCTGATTTTGTTTTGATTCCAGTACAGGCATTGAGCCGAGATCCTTGTAAGTGCGATTCGTTCTGGAGAAACCCGTTATTGGGAGGATTCCAGGCTTCAGTAAAGTAACCAATATTGGTTGAGTACGCACTTTAATCCTTTACTGATGACAACTTAATATCCATATAGGTGAGGCGAGTAACCTAGAAAACCAAGTCCTATCGTCCTGGTGCGGGATTGAAAGCACATAAATTACCATTTAAATATGGTAACCCCTACGAAGGAGACTGACTATCAAATTCGTAAAGCGGGGATGAAAGCGGTTAATGGTGGTAATTGCTGAAAGCACCAACCGCAAGCAAGAGTTCATGGGGAGAGCAAACGAAATGTCGTCGAGCCATCGTAAGATCTCGCCAAGGGATATAAGCTAGTGTTTCGGACACACCTTGGTTCGGAAATAACCGATAGGGTAAGGACTGTTAGGTTCTTACAACTGAAACAACGCACCTCCTAGACCCCCGGTGGAAAGACATCCCCTAACAACTCAGAACAATGGATATCAGGAACGAAGTAACCCAAATTACCGTTCCTATGGCGGTCGATACATAGGTAGGTGGTCAGACTAAAAAAAACGGAATTTGGGAGGGATGGGTTAAGAAGCAAAAGCCTAAACCGAGATAACGGTTAAAGCCTGAAAACGGATGGAGTAATTTCCAGGATAAGCAGACGTAACCCGCAATGTGCATAGAGCTAGGGGTGTAAGTAGTAATGAAGAAACCTAAGTCAGATTCAACACAGAATACTGAGGGATGGAAGAATATCAATTGGCGTGAAGTCGAAAGATATGTCTTTAAGTTACAAAAACGCATCTACGCCGCTTCGCGTTGTGGTGATATTAAGCGAGTCAGAAAACTCCAGCGAACGTTAATGAGGTCTTGGTCGAATAGAGTGTTAGCGGTTAGAAGGGTAACACAAGACAACCAAGGTAAAAAGACAGCAGGAGTGGATGGTATAAAAGTATTGTCCCCAGAAGCACGTCTGAACCTAGCAAAAGGTTTATATATAAACGGGAAATCCAAACCTACACGCAGGATTTGGATACCAAAACCAGGGAAAACCGAAAAGAGACCACTTTCGATACCCACCATCTTTGACCGCGCCCTTCAAGCTGTAGTGAAAGCTACTTTAGAGCCAGAATGGGAAGCTCGATTTGAGCCATCAAATTATGGTTTTCGACCCGGAAGGTCATGTCATGATGCCATCAAACACATCAAAAACTGCATTGTATCAAAAGCAAAATATGTCCTAGATGCAGATATATCGCAGTGTTTTGACCGGATAGACCACAAAGCATTACTTCTGAAGCTAAACGTCAACGGAAAAATTAAGCAACAAATAAAAGCTTGGTTAAAATCCGGAGCAATAGATTCAGGAAGTTTTATAGCAACTAATGCTGGAACACCTCAAGGCGGGGTGCTTTCGCCATTATTAGCTAATATAGCGCTACATGGTCTTGAGAACCTAATTAGCCTAGAATTTCCATCAAATAGTTCTGGGAAAGTAAGAGGTTCTAAAGCCAAATTTGGATGCGAAGTACAGAAGCCAACCTTCATCAGGTACGCCGACGATTTCGTAGTTCTAAGTGAATCCAAGGCGGTCATTATAAGATGTCAGGAAATCATCAAAGAATGGCTAAAAGGCATCGGCTTAGAATTGAAACCTGAAAAGACTCGCATAGCACATACATTATATCCGCACTTAAGTGCGGATGGTAATGCAGGATTTGATTTCCTCGGACATCATATCCAACAACATCCTGCGGGAAAATACTGTGACAACAAAAACAGTCAGGGTATAAATCTTGGTTTCATAACCCTCATTACCCCCTCAAAGAAAGCAATTGAGACTCACAAACTTAAAATCAAATCCATCATTACTAAAAACAAATCTAAGTCTCAAGCAGAGCTTATCAAAGACTTAAATCCTGTAATTAGAGGATGGGCGAGATACTACAGGGTCTCGGACGCAGGAACTACAGGGGATTTTTCACGGTTAGACAGAATTCTCTATCTTCGACTTAGAAGATGGGCGAAAAGACAAACCGGAAGTACTAACAAGGGTCATCAAAAATACTGGCACACAATTAGCGAGAGAAAATGGGTTTTTGCAACCCGACCAAGCAGCGATGCTTTGGAATTAGTGACATACATTGAGGTTCACTCAAGTGTAAATGACTACGTTAAGGTCTTAGCCGCTAAAAGCCCGTATGATGGTGACTTAATTTACTGGAGTCAAAGGCTAAGTAAACACCCTCAGATGCCTAGTCGCAAATCACTGCTACTACAGCAACAAAAAGGAAAGTGTACTTGGTGCAACTTGCATTTTCAAAATGGTGACGTATTGGAAATTGACCATATAAAACCCATTTCATGTGGAGGAAAAAACGAATGGGAAAATATCCAATTACTACACCGACATTGCCACGATGAAAAGACTACCACTGACGGTAGTTAGAAGCCCGGTTGTGACAACGGTAACACATTGAGTAGCCGTGTGATGGGAAACTGTCAAGCACGGTTCCGAATGGGAGGTGAGGTGCAGTAATGCTCCTCATCGACCCTACCAATCATGCAAGATGGTCTGGAAAGCCTTGTCTTAAATAAACTCCAGGCATTTTCTAAAAATATGTGCTACAAAAAATGATTGCAATTTACGGTTGACAATATAGATAGATTATAGGTATTCGTGGGTTCTGATGAACGATTAAGGCTAAAAGGTATTGCCTCAACTGCTTTCAAAGATTTGTTGGGGAAGAGGGATTGCAGAATCTAAGGGTTGAGGAATGTTTTTGAGATCCACTACATAATCCCCATAACGTTTGATATGTCTAGTAATATAGGGACTTAAAGCTGCAAGAGTTCTGCGTTGCATGGGGTATCCTTCGGCTGTTAATACTTGAATTGCCAAGGAAATATCAACTGTATTTTTTAGAATGACTGCGCTAGCGATTAAATCGAGGTACTTGAGGCGTTTTTCCTGCTCGATGGGGTCGTTCTCTGTAATGGCACCTTCCTTGCCAAAAAATAACCAATCTAGGAAGTGATGGTATTTTTCCACGATATTTGTACAAGCGGTAATTTGTTGTCTGATTCCAGCGTCAGAGATATACTGCAACAGAAAAATTGTCCGTACTACTTCACCCAACGCGCAAAAAGCTTGATAAAGACGATTCTTGCGACTACGACTACTGAGCTTACGCAGTAACGTGGATGGCATAATCTTACCTGCTTTAATAGACAGTATGACACGTATCATGTCAAGCCAATGGGTCTGAATCAGTTTCCAATTGGCTACCTCTTTAAACAAGGGGTCAATGTAGTTGTATACCACATCTTCAGTTGGACGAAAGAAACTGTAGTCCTGCCAATTACGGATACGAGGCATCAATTTGATCCCAAGAAAATAAGAGAAGGCAAATACTGGTACGGACTGTCCTTGAGTGTCTGCGTGCAAGGTATCTGGTTGAATATCCGAAGTATTCTTCAATAACCCATCCAAAATATCAGTAGATCACAAACTTTTTTCAAAAGGGCGATCGCCAAGAGATTAGGCAGTACAACTAAGTATTATATGATACTTATACATTAAAAAAACTTATAGTTGTACAAACAGTTTTAAGAAGTGAAATAATAAGCAGTGTTGTGTATCGTTTTGTAAAAAAAAATTGACTTTTTCATTAGAACATCTGGCGATAACAGAAACAGAAACTTTAGAAGAAGTAATTAAGTGTTTGGCAGAAAATTTCTCAATAAAAACCCAAGGGGCATGTGATCAAAAAACCTTATTTGAAATTTTAGTGAGAGCAGCAAGTCATGGAGATACTATTGAGAATACAGCAAAAACATTGAATAAAATACCATCGGGAAATGATATTAGATACCATCTCAACAAAATTGATGATTTTGAAGAATTAGAGAAACAAGTTAATCAAGCTTTAAAAAGTCGAGTCCCAAAAGGAATTAAAAACGGACACCTAAAACTAGCTATTGATTTAAACTTAATTCCTTATTATGGCAAGCCTAGTAATAAGGAATTACCCTATATATATCGGAGCGAAGCTAAATCTGGGACTTGTTCCTTCTACGCCTATGCGACCTTATACGTTTTAATGAAAGGAAAACGTGTAACCCTTGCGATTAGAGGTGTTAGATCCCTGGATACAAGTGTCGCTATTATTACTTATCTATTAGCAGAACTTGATGCACTTAATATTCAGGTTAAACAACTCTATCTTGATAGAGGATTTTTTAATGTTCCAGTCATTCGCTGGCTGCAGGCTTTAGAGATACCTCTACTTATGCCTGCAATAAAAACAGGAAAACACGGAGGAATTAAACAATTCTTAAAAGGGAGAAAAAGCTATAAAACCAAATATACTATGACTCGGCGTGGAAATCAAAATGATTCAATAACTTTTGATTTGTGGATTGTCTGTAAATACAAAAAGGGGAAACGAAATCAGAAGGGAGTAGAATACTTTGTTTATGTGGTTCATAAAGTAAAAACAAATCTGTCTTATATCCATCAAGATTATAGAAAACGATTTGGAATAGAAAGTAGTTATAGACTCAAAAATATATGTCGAATCAGAACAACAAATAAAAAACCAGTTTTAAGATTATTATTTGTTGGATTCTCTTTTATTTTAGTCAACATATGGATTACACTTTTATGGCTAAAAATCAGCCGTAAGAGAAAAGGTAGAAGATTAATTTATCGTGAATTATTTAGTCTTAAACAAATGTTAGCCTTCCTAGGTCAAGCTGTTGACCAAATATATGAAGTTGTTGAATGTATTTATCTTCCATCGGGTTAATTGTCAAAAACTCAGTTGCTACTTATTTATAAGCGATTCTTATCAATTTTCCACCTACTTCCTTAAAAAGTAACTAATAAAAAGTATCATTGACTACAAAAATTCCACGCGATCGCCCTTTTGAAAAAAGTTTGTGATCTACTGAATATACACTGCTTCCCAAACACCACAGGTGATAAAGTGAGTAAACAAGGCTATGTATATATCCGAAACCTGGCGGGGAGACAAAAGTGCTAGGACGCAGATAGGATAAGCTTCATAGCCCTTTGCCCTCGTTGATAAAAGGGAAGCTTGTTGCGATTTAATTTCATTAATTG
>JAJPJF010000251.1 GCA_021324415.1 Nostocales cyanobacterium Centralia_MAG_434 | reverse complement strand
GGAGGGGGGGGGGAGAGGGAGGAGGGGGGGACGGGGGGGAAGAGGGGAGAGGGGAAAGGAGGGGGGGGAAGGGGGACGGGGTGGACTAGGGGGAAAAAAGCTGTTTGTTGTGTTCAAATGGGAGTCCTAACAGACTATATAAAACGGATACTTGTAAAGAGTGAGGGAGTGAATTCTCTAGCCCAATGCCCAATGCCCCACTCTCCACTCCCCACTCTTAAACCAATGATTTACTATTTTGGTTCTTACGTAAAAATACAACTCCGCCTACAGCAAGCAGGCCTAACATGACACCAGGTTCTGGTGTAGCTTTGGTATCAAATTTGCCCGTTCCAATATGGAAGGAGTGGTTGTCGCTTTCAAATCCACCACCTGCTGTACTTCCTTGAGAAATCACAATCTTATTAAAGTTATCTTGGTCACTTTGAGAGTAAAACTCAAGGTAGCCATTCCATTGGCCTTGCTTCGCATTTTTTACACCATACTTTTCAGCAACTGGTTCTACATCGGCACTTGTAAATGACTGTATTAATTTGTTGTCTTTATAGAAGGAAAAAGTATTAGTTGCACTAATTGCACCCCAATCAATACCAAAAGCATTGAGAGTTTGTTGTAACGTAATTGTGACTGCATCGCCTGTAAAAACTTCTAAATATTTGGAGGTATTGTCTGTTCCGTCAGGATTAGCTGGTGCCCACACGTTTGAGGTAACACTGCTCTTTGAAACTCCTGAAGTTGGTTGCCAGCCTGTTTGATCATGTGCAAATGAGTAGGTGGCAAACCCTGTAGTTGGTACTGTACCATTATTGAAGTCAATCGTTTTTGTATTTGGATCGTTATAGAACGTGGAAAATGAGCCTTCTGTGGCACCGTTTGTGCGTGTGATACCGGGAGTAAGACTAAATGTAATAGCGTGAGCTGAACTTGCAGAACTAATCGTAGCAATGGCAGATAGAGCAGCAATATAGATTGCTTTCTTAGAAAAAAGCATTTTGTTGTTCCAATACTTTTAAAGTCGCTAAACGAAATTATCTGCTGCCTTTTAGGTAAGACTTAGGGGAATACTACTGAAATACATATATTTTTTCTATCAACCAAATGTGTAATTTCTTTAGTTATGAATATTTTTTTAGCAAGTTGATTTACTTTAAAAATAGTAAAAACAGTGAAGTGAATATTTAAACTTAATGGAAAATTTATTTTTTTTAAAGTTGGTGACTATAAATCAATATCAAGTTTAAACAAACGAAGAACGGCACTGTGTTAACCTATATGTTTCTTCGTATCTTTCATTACTCATACTCTTTTGTTTACGTCATTTGATTTATTATTTCCACAATGTCTTCAATTCCAGAAATCAAAAGCATATACACTGATGGAGCTTGCACAGGTAATCCTGGTCCTGGGGGTTGGGGTGTCGTCGTCTATTTCAGCGATGGTTCATCTCACGAAATCGGAGGAGCATCTTCCCAAACGACTAACAACAAAATGGAAATGCAAGCAGCGATCGCTGCACTCGAATTCTTAAAAGCATCCGAACAAACAGAACCAATTACCCTATACACCGATAGCGAATATTTGATCAACTGCGTCACTAAGTGGGTAAAGGGCTGGAAAAAGAAAGGCTGGAGGAAAGCAGACGGTAAGCCAGTACAAAACCAAGACCTGTTGGAAACCCTTGATGAACTTAATAGCCAACAAGTCAAGTGGGAGCATGTTAGGGGTCATGCTGGTAATGTAGGCAATGAACGCTGTGATATGATAGCTCGGTCCTTTGCTAACGGTAGAACCCCATCCTTAAAACAAGAAGTGTTTTCAAACTTTCAGCTATCTTTACCAAAAGAAAAAGAGATAAATGTATCAAAAGTATCTGATTTTGATACCAACTCTACAGTAAACAAAAAGACATCAGAAATCAGTACTTTAGCAACAGATATAAATAATATGGAACAATCATATACTGTACCCGTGACCGCTGCAACTGAAGAGTTACCACGCGAGATAAGAATGGTGCAGCTTCGCAACTTAATCGAAACTCTCAAAATTGCTGACGAAATCGCTAAAAAAGGTTACTTGATCACTAGTTCGGAACTTGCTGACTTGATGGATGTTCATGCCAGTGCTGTTACCAGCCGTGGAGATGAATGGCGTTGGAGAAACTGGATTGTCTCACGGGTTCGACGGGAAGGAAATCAAATTCTTTGGGAATTGGAACGAGGCGATCGCTTAGAAGCTGAAAATGGAGAGGAATAGAGTTAGAAGTTAGGAATTAGGAGGAGCAGCTCCTCCTAACTCTTAACTATACTTCCTCCCCCGCCACTCTTTGGGAGTACGAAATGCAGATAAGAAAATTCTCAGTACCGCTATTGGATCAGCTAAAGGGGATAGCCAAAATAGCCAACCTCCTATTGTCTGAGTGCGATCATAAGAGGGTGCGATCGCTAAAAGCATGGCAAAGCGAATCACGAGTAAAAACAAATTTAGTCCCAGTAAAAACATCACTGGAGATGGATATAGGGAAATACGAAGATAAGAAGATAGACAGAGGTAGGTGAGTGCAATGATTATGGGTAGAGCTTGAACTGAGGTAAGTAGCCATAAGTCTCCCCAAATTTGCATATTGGTGGTAGCGTCTTTTAGGTCAAGGCTTCGCCCCCATTCTTTCCACGTCTCTAGCGCCCCTTCATACATCCTTACCTTCAGTACCTTCGCACCATCTAAAAAGCCTACCTTAAACCCAGCCCTAGCTATGTGTCGCGCCAAAGTGACATCATCACAAAAAGAACTTCTCGCACTGGTGTAACCATCCACAGCAGCTAGAACAGAGCGACGACACAAAAAGCACTGACCATTGGCCATCACCCTTTCTGGTTGCTCTGTGTATATACCAGCCGGATCAAATCTATAAAGCAACGTCATCAACAACGCCGGTTGCAGCCAGCACTCACCTGGATACTTAAGAATAAACTGAGGTGAGAGGGATACAAGGTCGAACCCCTGGGACTCTGCTATCTTTACTAGACTAGCAACTAAACCAGGAGATGGTTGTGTATCAGCATCCACACCTAAAAACCACTGGCTTGACTTTGCACTATGCAAAAAGCCATTATGCAATGCCCAGGGACGTCCTACCCAGCCAGGAGGTAAGGGATCGTCTGTAATCAACCGGAAGCGGGGATCTTTTTGTTGAGCAGTTTTTACCAAGTCTGGTGTACCATCTTGGGACCTGCTATCTACAACGATAATTTCCCGAACTTCATAGCTTTGCCGACTGATCTGGTTTAATAAAGGACCAATGCGCAGAGCCTCGTTTAAGGTAGGAATAATAACACTAACAGCACCTAGAAGTTCTGGTGTAGGGTTTTGAGGCTGAATGGGAGGAGAACGACGAGGTCCTTTCAGGAGGCGTGATAACAAAACTGCTGTCGCGCTTCCTTGGATCAGTAGTAACAACAATGAGATAGCATTTGCTATCGTCCAGGCATTGACCACAGGATTTAGAGGGGAATTAGGGGTTAGGGGTTAGGAGTTAGGAGTTAGGAGTTAGGAGTTTTTTATGTTATTTCTATTTTTCACTCCTCAGTGTTAACTCCTAACTAGCCTCCTTTATCATTTTGCTTATTTGACGGCAACTTTAATGCTTGCCACTGAAACTTCAGTTGTAGCAGGTGCTACAGATACACTAGTGGGGGTCTGGATGCTTCTCCACCAAAGTACGAAGGCAGGAATCACACCAAAAACTAAGCCTAAAGAAACAGGGATGATAAACCCAGATCCTAGACTCAGCCCAGCAGCAAAAGCAAAATTACCTAGGTAAACAATCATGGGTACATTGAGTTGCGATCGCTCTAGTTTGATGGATGTATTTCTCCATAACAGTGCTGCGACACTCATAAATAAGGCACTAGTGCCAAACCAACCAGCATAGTTTTGGTAGGGTGTTCCAAAAAATGCTCCTGGATGTTCCCAGTACCAAAAGGGTAGAGAAGTCTGACTCATAGCTGGTTCTAGTGCAAAGTCCCAGCAAGTGAACAGCAGTGCTCCAAGAGCTACAGCACCAATTTGTCGGCCTAGAGTGGGTTTTGCTGCGACTCCAAGACCTGTACGAGCAATGAGATAGGAAGATAAGCCTACATAAAACCAGGATAAGGGAATTGTAAATGGTACTAACCCTGCAATTTTATATCCCAAGCCATTTAGATAACTGTAGTCCCCAAAGGGGAAACCAGTACTGGTTCCTAATAATTCACTGCCCACAGAAATTGATACAGCTGGCAGCATAAACGCTAGCCAAGTGCGCCATCCCAGGACACGCCAGGCATAAATAGAAACAGCTATTGTCCCTAAAATAATATCTACAACACCACCATCAGCCATACTCATCTGCATAGCTGTTTGTCCGGCCCCTCCTAAATTCAAAATTATTTCGGCATGAGGTATGACTAGTAGAATGCCTACCAGTCCAAAAGCCTTTGCCAGGATATGACCAATGAGGCATACGCGTTCGGCGATCACCAGTTGTCTCATGATAATTCCTTAACAAGATGTGACATGCGGCTACTTAGCTGCTTACAGTTTACAAATCTTTAAGATCATATTTAACCAAGTTTGTGGAGAATTTGCTGCAAACTTGTTTGGCTTTCTCCAAAAAGAGCATACTAGCCTTTGATGGAAAGCAGCTATTTCATCCTTAATTTGTGATAGATGGTTGTGAAATAATACCTTAAATTCTGACTGGGGGTACACCCATGTCAATTTTACAATGGCTCCCTTGGGCTTCCCTGACACTGCTATCACTTACGTACAGCATCTTGGGTTGGATGATCTCCGCAGCAAATATTTCTGAACCTGCATGGTTGCTGGTGATAGTTGCTGTATTGCTTTTAATGGAAAACCTGACTTTGTCTGGGTGCAGAGTTGCAGATTGTTATGGTGTTTACGGGAGATTCAGTTTCAAATCTGTGAGTTTAGTTTTTTTAGGGGCTTTCTTAGTTTTTATACTAATTGCCTGGGTCAGAATATTTATAAATGTGCTAGTGATGATTGGCGCAGCTATCGTAGCTAGATTAGACTTGCAAACAGCCGGATTCGGGAAAAGGCAATCCTTCTGGATTTTATCAGTCTTTTCTCTAGTAGGATTAGTTCTAGGCGAGGTGGTCGGTAAAAAGTTGTTTAATCAGTGAAATACCCCAACCAGATTTTTTAAGGTTGGGGCATCCATGGGGAATTTTGCAGGAATAGTTAACTAGCTGTTGACTCTACTGCAGCAGCAACTGGATAAACGCTGACCTTTTTGCGAGTTTTGCCCTTACGCTCAAATGCTACTACACCATCAACTAAGGCAAACAAAGTGTCATCACTACCGATGCCAACATTGTTACCAGGATGGAATTTAGTACCACGCTGACGTACAAGAATGTTTCCTGCTCGTACAGACTGACCACCATAGCGTTTAACGCCTAAACGTTGAGCATTAGAGTCACGACCGTTGCGTGTACTACCTGTTCCTTTTTTATGAGCCATACTTTCCTCTTGTATCTCTACTTCTCTTCTTGATTATGATTCAGTAGTTGTTTCAGCGTCTGCAGTGGTATCCGATTGGATTTCAGCAGATGTAACTTGTTCTGTTGTTTGATCTGATGAATAATCAGCGTCTGTCGTTGTGGTGTCCACTGGAGAGTCAGCAGATGTAGCTTGTTCTGCTGTTAGTAATGTTCCATTAAGACTAATGGAATTAATCATCAATCTAGTGATTTCTTGACGATGCCCTCTCTTTTTACGAGTTTTCTTTTTGGGCTTCATCTTATACACTATAACCTTGCGACCTCTTAGATGTCGCATTACCGTTCCTTCTACCGTTGCACCCTCGACTAGTGGCTGTCCGATAGTGATTTCACCGTTATGCTGTACTAATAAAACTGATTCAATAGTAACCGTTTCATCAGGTGAGCTGGGAAGCAGTTCAATGTCGTAAAAGCGACCTGGTTCAACTCTGAGTTGCTTGCCGCCAGTTTCAATAATTGCGTAGGTCATAGATATTGCTCTTGAAGTTGCCGTACAGGTAGCTGGAATATTTGTCTTGCAAACCTTCTCCAACTTTTGCGTGTCTTTACCTGATCCGAGCAGGAATTGACAGACAGTCTATAATTCTATCTTAGAGAACCAAATTTAGTCAAGTTATTCTTTTAATATAGCAATCCTCAAATCATTCGTGAGAAACGAGAATCCCGGTCTTTGGGAGAAACCGGGATTCTGGGACCTTTAATTTTCGCTAATTTTTACAACTCATCTAGATCTTAGGATTGCCATAGCAAGCCGAAATCATTTCTAAACAATTCCTATTTCCTATCTTCAATAATGAAAAGAATAGATGTTGAAAAAAGAACAATTCTTGTTGGATTAGCTGGTAGCCATGGCTATGGGTTAAATCGTCCTAATTCGGATTATGATTACCGAGGTGTGTTTATTGCACCAAAAAGGTACTACTTAGGATTTGATGAAATTGAACAGAAAAATAGTGATTGGAATGAAGTAGGCATCTTTCCATTCCTAGATGGTAGCCAAGACACAGTTATATATGAATTAAGAAAAATAATCCAGCTATTATCAGGAGCCAATCCTAATATTTTAGAATTGCTATGGCTGATTGAATATCCTGTTTTAACAAACGTAGGCCAGCACTTAATTAATCACAAAAAGATTTTCTTAACAAAAAAAGTTAAGTACACTTATTCTGGTTATGCTTTTGCCCAAATCAAAAAGATGGAAACTCATCGGAAGTGGTTATTAAATCCACCATCTAAGAAACCATTACCTTCAGATTTTGGCATAGAAAATGAAGAGCCTCTCACTAAAGACGAAGTCAACTCTTTTCTGGAATATCTTTACATTTTAATTAGAGGACGTGTTGAGTTTTTAGAAGAATCTGAACAGTTATATAAGCTATTGACAGCTGATGTAGACTTTAAAGGAGTTCTGAAACAATACTCTTTACCTGATGAAGCTTTAGAATATACTCAAAAATTAACTAATAGTGGTAAAGATTTTATTCGCCTACTTCAGAAAAATCAAAGTTATCAAGTAGCTTTAAGAGAATGGAGAGCCTATATAGGTTGGCTAGATAACAGAAATCCTGCCAGAGCCGAAATGGAAAAAAAGTCCGGTTTTGACCTTAAGCATGGAATGCATTGCATTAGATTACTACGGAGTGGACTAGAAATATTGCAGAAGGGAGAAGTGATTGTAGATAGAAGAATAGCTGGTGACGCAGAGGATTTAAAAGCTATTTTAAAAGGGAATTATTCTTATGACCAGGTGATGCAAATGGCAGAAAATTTAGTTAATGAAATGGAACAGGTTTATCAGAAATCTACTCTACCTGATAAACCTGATTTAGAAAAAATTAATGACTTGTGTATAGAACTAGTAGAAATGCAAGGATGGAGTTAAATTGCTAGGTTTTTTATACTAAATCATTTGAAATACGTAAGCAAAACCGTAGAAGCTGATAACAAGAAAAAATAATGCTGCTATTTGATTAAACCGCATTTCAGGTGTAGGGGCGATCGCTTCTCTAACTAAGATGGAAATAGATGTTCCAATCACCAAACTCCAACCAAGGATCATATAAGGACTTGCTGGGATAAAAGTCCAAATAGCTAGCATGATCAGGGCCAAAAAAACCATCACCATTTCTACAAACCGAGGTGGGTTGTATTGGCTAAATAAAAAAAAGGTGTTTAACCAAAAGTTCCAAAATCTCATACTACTTGGGGGGGGAAGAGTTAGGAGTTATACCAATTCACTATAAATTTGATATGCCTTGGTAACTCAAGAGACAAGGAGGACAAGGAAGACAAGGGGATGGATTTGTATCAAGAGTTTAGTGAAATGGTATTAGGAGTTAGGAGTTAAAAAGAAAGAGTTAGGGGTTGAGATTGACTTTTTTTACTACAAGATTACTGATCTTCTTGTTAACGTCCTAACTCTTTCTTCCTAACTCCTAACTCCCAATTGCTGTCCTGTACCATTTTTTTGTGCAGCGTCTGAGGATTCGGCTTCAATTCCAAAAACGCGATTGGTGGTCTTTTCGACTTTATAGCCGGAGTCAATAGATTCTAGGGGGTCTTTGCGCAGTCTATGCCGTAGGCATAATGTAATTACGCGACGGATATCATCTACTGTGACTTCAGTACGTCCTTCAAAGGCAGCTAAAGCTTTTGCAGCACGGTTGGTAACTATATCACCACGCAAGCCATCAACATTAAGTTCTGAACAAACTTCAGAAATTTTTACCCGTAGGTCATAATCAAGTGTTACCGAGGGTAAAAGCTGTTGGGCGTTGACAATTTTTTGTTGCAGTGCTTCTTGGTGAGGTTTGTACTTTTCTAAAAATGCTGGTGGATTTGCGTCGAATTCTGCACGCTGTTCAACAATTTGTACCCGCAATGCTGGTTCCCGAACTGTATGAATTTCGGCGTGCATTCCGAAACGGTCAAGTAACTGAGGACGCAATTCACCCTCTTCTGGGTTACCAGAACCAACAAGAACGAAGCGCGCTGGGTGACGGACAGAGATACCCTCTCTTTCTACCGTGTTCCAACCACTAGCTGCGGAGTCAAGTAACACGTCTACTAAATGGTCATCTAGCAAGTTGACCTCATCTACGTAGAGTATACCCCGGTTGGCTTTCGCTAGAAGTCCTGGTTCAAAAGCTTTGACACCTTCAGATAAGGCTTTTTCGATATCAATCGTGCCGCAAACACGATCCTCAGTGGCTCCCAATGGCAAATCTACCATTTGAACCGTTTTATAAATTACAGGAATATCCGCCCCTTGCTCTAGCTGTTGGCGGACTTCATCACCCATTGAATCAGGGTCATTGGGGTCACTATTGAATGGGTCATTAGCAACAACGGGGATCTCTGGCAACAGATCAGCCAATGCCCGGATGGTTGTTGATTTGCCGGTACCGCGATCGCCCATGATCATGACACCACCAATTTTCGGGTCAATCACGTTCAACAGCAGCGCTAGTTTCATTTCTTCCTGACCCACAATTGCTGTGAAAGGAAACACCACACGCTGCGTACTTGCTTTGGCTTGAGCTGTTGGACTCACTACTATATTACCTTTTCAATATTTTTCTTATTACCGTCTTTTATTGTGCCACAGTAAGGGTATGGGGAGATGACAGCCTCTGTGATCTCAATCTTAACGCACCTAAGAAAATAGGCGATGTCTAAGAACAATAAAGATCTAAAGTTGTGGAACCTCCCCAAAATGCCATATTGCCACTGTCAAATTAGGTCAGATGGTAGTATGTTGTAGTCAAAGCTTTGATCCCCTCGCTGTTGATGAACAAACTACTAGATGAAGCGCTTTCCCTCGAAATAGCCGATCGCATCAAAAGCAAGACTAAGACACCGTTTGACAATGCCTACAAAGCAGCCTTAGAAACTAAGGGAGCAACCTATGTACAGGGATTTCTAGCATTTGTGGGTAGACCCTACAAACCTGTTGAACACAGTTGGATTGAATTGGGCGATCGCATTATTGATCCGACACTGCCGTACCTCAACAAAAATGCCCAAGAACTCTGGTATTTTCCCGCACAAAGCCTAAATGTCAAGCAACTCAAGGCAATCATAGAAGAATCTAAAGAAGATTATCCAGAAGATGATCCCCTCCCAGTCTATGGTGAGCCACCCTACGAATATTATGGAAATGTCATGTTGGGTGGCAAAAGTTACTTGGAAGCCTATCAAGCAGCAGAAGCTAAGTGTAGAGAACTCAACCAGCAAAATGCTGAGAGTAACTAACAGAGTTTAATTTGATTTGCCATCACTACCAAGGTACTCTCGGTAGCCACAAATTTTATCTCCTCGCACATCAAAAGAAACCGCTATCCGATTTTTGTAAGGTTCTCCCAATAACTTTCCCTCATCACGAAACTCAAAAACAACTGTTGTCTCATTGCTAGTGACGCGGTCTAGGGTGAGGGTTAGTCCTCCTTGAAAACATTCAGAAACATATTGGAAAAAAGCCTTAGCTTTCTCTTTTCCTTCATTTAATCCGTGGAATTTCCCTATGGGAAACCAAAAGCTAAAATCTTCTGTAAGCATTTCTAGAAAATGGTTCCAATCACCCGTAGCTAGACCATGAGTGAAATACTCAAATGCCTGATGTGCGACTTTCAAAGTATTCTCTGAACTTTCTGCCATCGTGACCTCTTGTAAAAGCTCAACCAGGGAGTATTACCAATTTTTTATCAAAAGTTTTAATTTTTTACTAATTAAAAAAATAGGGATTCGTAAGTATACCATGCCTGACGTTCCAGTATTTGATAAAGTGATCAAAAATGTTCGTGTTGTTCGTCCCAATCAGCACTCTGTAGAACAACTCGACTTGGGGGTTAAGGATGGCAAATTTGCCAGAATTGCACCCGAAATTAGCCCCGCGCAAGCCCAAGAGGTATTCGACGCCAAGAATTTACTGGGATTTCCAGGTGTGGTTGACGCTCATATGCACATCGGCATCTATCAACCTTTGCCTTTAGACGCTATTACTGAAAGTAAGGCAGCAGCAATGGGAGGTGTGACTACCAGTTTAAATTACATCCGCACAGGTCAGTATTACCTCAACAAAGGTGGTTCCTACAAAGATTTTTTTCCAGAGGTACTGGCATTATCAGAAGGCAATTTTTTTGTTGATTATGGCTATCACATTGCACCAATTAGTCATCAACATATTGATGAAATGGAAATTCTCTTTGATGAGTATGGTGTCTCCTCGTTCAAAATTTTTATGTTCTACGGCAGCTATGGGTTACATGGTTTATCTGACCACCAAAATTTGTTCCTCATGATTCATAAAGAGGAACGATACGATTTAGCCCATTTTGAATTTATCATGCGTAGCTTAACGCGGTTAATAGAACGCTATCCTGAAGCACGAAATCACATTAGCCTAAGTTTGCATTGTGAAGTTGCCGACATTTTGAACGCCTATACGAAAATTGTCGAAAGTGATTCTCAATTAGTTGGTCTACATGCTTATAGTGCTGCCCGTCCACCTCATTCTGAAGGATTGGCGATTTGTATTGCATCATATCTTGCACATGAGACAAACTGTGTCAATATCAATCTGTTGCATCTTAGTTCAGAAAAAGCGATCAAAGCAGCCCTCATCATGCAGACAGCCTTTCCCCATATCAACTTTAAGCGTGAAGTCACGGTTGGGCATTTACTTCTAGATGTTGATTCAGCTAGCAGTACCTGGGCAAAAGTCAACCCACCTATTCGTCCACGTGCAGATGTGGAATATTTATGGCAAGCAGTGCTTAACCGTCAAGTTGATTGGATTGTCAGTGATCATGCCTGTTGTTCGGCAGAAAAAAAAAGGAACTCTTCAGATCCGAACAATATTTGGTTGGCAAAAGCTGGCTTTGGTGGTACAGAATATTTGCTGTCTGGTGTATTCAGTGAAGGCAGCAAGCGGGGAATGTCCTACAATCACATGGCTGAGTTGTTGTGTTGGAACCCTGCACAGCGCTTTGGTTTGTTGGAAAAAGGCGACATCGCCGTTGGATATGATGCCGACTTGGTTCTTCTAGACCCCAATGAAACTTTTGTTGTCCGTGCTACTGAGTCCCAATCGCAGCAAGGTTATACACCCTTTGAAGGTTTAGAGTTGACTGGGCGAGTTAAGAGTACATTCTTGCGGGGTAATTTGATCTACAATCAAGGTCAAGTTATCGGTTCCCCTGGTGGGCAATATTTAAAGCGACCCTACAAGGTTGAGCGAAATCTCAAACAACTACCTCAGTAAATCTATAGTATTGGGAAGTCTTCTCAAAAAAACTAAAACATAACGACTACTTTGCCACAATTTCTACCACTTAGTAGATGTTCTACAGCAGTGGGAATAGATTCTATCCCTTGGAACTCAGTTGGATCAATGGCAACTTTGATCTTTTTGGAGTCAAAGAGGTGAAAGAGGCGATCGCGTGCCTCTACCATATACTCTTTATACATCGGCATCAAAAATCCTCTAACTGAAGCTGCTTTCCAAAACAGCTTTTGATAAATTCGTGGTTGTGTCACAGGCTCGAAATTATTGCCATATTCAGAAACGAACCCAATTACTACTAGACGTCCCCGAACAGCCAAATTATCCACACATGTATCAAAAACCTGTCTACCTACACATTCAAAAACTAGATTAACGCCATTGGGATATTCTTCTTGAAGAACTTGGTTGAGGTTTTCTGTGCGGTAGTTGATAATGCGATCGCATCCCAAATCCTTCAGTAAATGCGCCTTAGCATCCGATCCACACGTACCAATGACGTGATTACCAGCTAACTTTGCCAACTGCACGGCAATATGACCAGTTCCACCCGCCGCCGCTGTCACCAAAACAACCTCTTGGCTTTTCATTTCTCCGACTTGTTCTAAGGCAACCAAAGCGGATACACCGGTGGGCATCAGGGTCAATATCTCTGGTGTAGCCTCACGCACCTTGAATGCTAGACTGGCATTAATCGCCTGATACTCACGATACCCTCCCCCACGCACAGTAGTGAGTGCAGCCTCTCCAATTTGGAAATCTTTAACATTCTCTCCAGCAGCGATAACTTCTCCCACTGCTTCCACACCTAAGTCAAAAGGAGGCGTTAAGTTAATGTATGAAACATCACCTCGGCAAATTAAGGTGTCAAACCCAGCATTCACTCCGGCAAATTTATTACGAATAATAATTTCATCTGGTGTAGGTTTGGGAATAGGGAGTTCGATGATTTCAATAGCTGATTTGAAGTTTTGCGCAAACCGTTTTGCAACCAGTTTTTTGTAAGTGCTTGAGTTCATGTTTTACACTTTTATGATTGCTGCCTCCCTCATCATTTTCGTAACGAGTAAATGTGCGTTGATTTTCAGTCTTTAACCCTCTCATCTTGTCTAGCGTTGTGTCTATAGCTTTGCTGATTCACCTCAAATTGTATTCATGGTCAGCTTCGTATTTATCATATGACAAGACTGTTCCCAGTTGGGATACATTCCTGTCAACTCTGACAAAAGAGAAATATCCATCAACCGTTCTGTGTCTAGCGTAAGTGTCATAGCTGGGGCAATAGCCTAGGTGATCCTTTGCGAATCGGTAATTTCCTATATCACAATATCCAGCTAAAGCATATGTCTCTTCATTATATGATTGAATGATTCCATAGTGACCGTCATAATGTGGCAAGATCGCAAGTAGCCATGTTCCACCCCCGTTATTATGTTTCCTTAAAAACTTCTTCTTTGCTACTTCAAACTGAACTGTTTGTGTCTTACTCCAAGGCAACAATTTGCTATCCAATACTGGAATAAATTCACTTATTCTCGCATCTGGATGATTGGTTGCTGCATACTGGTATTTAAGGGGAACAGGCCCATTTTCCATCCAAAGGATTTCCACTTCTTCTTCACCTAAAACTTTCCAATATTCTACTCTTACCCCTGCAGGAATAAAGGAGTAAGAATGTTTATCTAGTCGCCATTCACCAATTTGAATTTCACCAGCCAGAATAAAAATTTCCAAATCAGCTGTAAAGATACCGGATGGCGCTTCAAATTTTGGTGGTAGTACTACTCTTGAAGTAGATGCACCACAGTCATGCCAAGTCAGCAATCGACGTCTTCCTAATAATACTTCCTCAGGCAGACCACTAATGCGCCATCCTTGTTCTTCTGGCACAGTATTCGTATTGAAAAATTGATACTGACGAGGCACATACTCCTTCGATATTGCCGTGCGTCTTCCCGATAGGTTTAAGCGTCCGCTACCATCTCCACCCCAATCCTCTTTTACGGACACTATACTTAAAAAATTGTCAGTTTGGTCTTTTTCTGCGAATTTAAAATTTCTATTCTCTTCATCCACAATTTCAAATTCTCCTAATTTATTTATATACCTCTCAATACGGAGCCAATTTTATATGGCTTAAATTGAATTTTTTTCCAGAAAACCAATTACTACCTTTGATATTTCTTCAGGTTTCTGGTTCATCATACAGATGGTTCCACCTTCAATTTCCGTCATGTTAGCATGAGGAATTGCTGTTAGAATAAATTCTCTATTATCTGCATTGGCAAAACCTAATCTTTCTAATTGTTTTACGTCTTCTGTACCAGATAATATTAGAGTTGGAGACTTAATTAAACGCAATCTTGCTTCCATTCTCTCGCAGTATTCGATAACAGCAAAAGGTGCATACCAAGGATAGCCAAAACATTTTAAATCGTCTAAAACCCAACGATGATTTAATTCAGCAGAACCTACATAGTTTGCTCTTGCTAACCATCTTTGCATGAGATGGGAACCATCTACTTGTATATTGAGATTTTCAAATTTATTGGATAAAGCAGCTTTTCCCTCTTCGCTAAAATTATCAATGTTGCATAATATAATTTTTTCAACTCGTTCAGGATAAGCTGCTGCCACTTCTGCTGTTATACAAGCACCTGTATGATTCCCTAAAATACTTGTAGTTTTGATTCCTAATTCGTCCAGTAGTAAAATAACAGTTTTTGCATAATCCTCAATTGAATACATTCTTGGAGGTTTATCGGAATCTCCTAATCCCAATAAGTCCATAGCAATAACTAGCCGCTTCTGAGTAAAAATTGGTATCAACTCGCGAAATTCATCACCACTTCTAAAGTTCTGATGAAGTAAAACAAGTGGTTTTCCCTCGCCACCAATACGGTAAAGAATCTGCCCATCTTCAGTGTCTAAAAAAGCTCGCTTGATTAGTTTACTCATAGCATCTCGATAAATTTAAGATTTATGCCAGGTTAAACAGTAGATTGTGTGCATTTCCAAAAAACGAATAGATTTGTTTGCAGAAATGGTGAATTTAGATATCAAAGTTTAGAAGATTTACCTCAGAACACTGTATTACTATTCAGGGAACTGAATTACCCCAATCTCCTTTTAATTTCCTCCGCTAAATCTTCCAGAGGAATTTCCACTTGCTCACGTGTTTTCAAATCTTTAAGAGAAGACTTTTGTGCTGCTGCTTCATCTGAACCAATAATCACACAAAATCGAATTCCCTGTTTTTCAGCCTGTTGAAATTGTTTGCCCAAAGGTCGCTGATCAAAGCTAGTGATGACATTAATGCCAGACTGTCTCAGCTTTTGAGAAACATTCAAATAAATCGGCATCAAATCATCTTGTAGATTCACTACCATCACTTGCGCTGGTGTAGCAGCAAAGGAACTCAAAATTCCAGCTTTCAACAACCGGCTGATTAGGCGAGTTAAGCCAATAGAAATGCCCACACCAGGCATTTTCTCATCTAAAAATACCCCTACTAACTCTTCGTATCTACCACCAGAGCAAATACTACCCAAAGCTTCATGTCCGACTAAGATGGTTTCGTAAACTGTACCTGTATAGTAGTCAAGACCACGAGCGATCGATAAATCAATGCAGAAACGATTTTCTGGCACTCCGAGATTACGAACACCAGCAATCACTGTTTCTAGTTCCGTAACTCCAACACTAAATTCCTCGGCTTCTGGTATACTTTGAGCTAAGTATTTGAGCTTATCTAAAACCTCATCTATGGAACCGTTAATTTTAATAAACTCAGTGATTTTTTGAGTTTGTTCTGCAACAATACCCTCTTTTTCTAATTCTTGTTTGACCTTAGCTTCACCGACTTTTTCGAGTGTATCAATAATGCCAATACAAGATTTTATTTTCCTTTCCTCAATTCCTACTGATTTAAAAAAACCTGTGAGAATTTTACGATTATTGATGCGAATGAGGAAATCACCAATATTTATTGCGTCAAATATCTCAGAAATAATTGCAGGCATCTGAGCATCATAAAGCAAACTTAGCTCACGACGTGCAATAACATCAATATCGCACTGACGGAATTGACGAAAACGACCATCTTTTGCACGTTCTCCACGAAAAACAACGTCCATCTGGTAACGCGCAAAAGGAAAGGTCAACTCATTCAAATGACGAGCAATATAGGCTGCTAGTGGAACTGTTTGGTCGAACTTTAAAGCTCTAGCTTCTGAACCTGTTTCTCCTGCTTTATCCTTCTCTGCTTGCCGATTCGGTGGCAATATAGGGTTAATACCATAAATGATGTTATCACCTTGATTGCCTTTTGCTTGGAGAACTTCTAAACGTTCTACAGCAGGAGTTTCTATAGGAGTAAATCCATAGCTTTCAAAAACTTTACGGATAGTATCTAGTAAATATAATTCCAGGCGCTTTTCACCAGGAAGAAATTCTGGAAAACCACTAGGAGTCGAAAAATTTATTTTTTCGGATTTTGCCATGCCTTTGTCTTGAGTGGATCGGTATGATTAAGTTAATGAGTGAGGGTCGTCACTTGTCATTGGTTAAAAAGGTTTGTCTTTCTCAATCATAGAGTTGCTTACAAATGACCAAGGACAAATGACAGACTCCTATCGTAACCTTTCTTCTTGGATTAGGGTACGTCTGACGATTTGATTGTTTTTGTACCAGTGCCAAGTGCGATCGCGATAATTATTGCAAGGACTTATCTGGATAATTTCAGACAAACCCATATCAGGGGCAGTTTTATAGGAAAACCTCAAAATAATGATAGAGTCGTCTGCTTCCCATGCTTTTCCTTGCATGCGTTCTGTATCAAACCAGAGACATTTGTCATGGTAAGTCCCTGGAAATTGATGTTCTTCTTGCTTACCATCAGACCACTTGTAGCGATTGATTTGATAGTAAGGATAAGAACCATCTTCTGGAAACTGACAGGTTAAGTGAGATTCATGCTTGTCGAGGATTTTTCCTTCGAGATCAACTAGGGTATACGTACCTACCCAATCTCCTTCGTGACGGACAAGAACGGGCATTTCTTCTCGAATATTAGACATTGAAATCTCCTTGAAATACAACTTTTATACAAGCTTAGTTGCTAAATTATTTTCCCAATCGTTTATAAAATGATCTTAAATCACGTGTTTTCTGCCTATGCCCTATGCCCTACCTTAATGAATAATCGTTTATTCTCACCGGCCTAGGTCAAATCACTCCTAGTTTAGCTAGCCGCTCAATTGTTTCTTGCTGCGTTTGTAAAAAATGTTTGCGGTCTACCTCTTTCTCTAGCATAGTATTAGCAGGGTAGAATTGTGACTGGCGATAGCTTTCAGCGTATAGCTCAAATCGTTGGCGGCTTACTAAATTGTTTAACCCTGGTCGGCGGCGATAACGACGTAAAGCTGCTAAATCAATTTCTGCAAAAGCTGCCATGCTTTCTCCTGTGGCTGTCTCAGCTAAAACGAGTCCTCGATAGTCAATAATCTTAGAGCCCCCATCAGCGGAAGCAATAGGGATAACGATATTAGCAATGCCAGCAGTGTTTGCTGAAATCACATATGCTGAATTTTCCACAGCACGGCAAATTTTAGCAGCGTCTTTGGGCGATCGCTCTTTTCCATAAACTTCTGAGGTGGAGTGTAGAAAAATCTCAGCCCCCCGCATTGCCAAACACCGGGTTACTTCTGGATACAAAATTTCTTCTGAGGCGATCGCGGCTAGATTACCAATTTCCGTTTTGGCAACGGGAAAAACACCTTCCAATCCATAGCAGTCGAGGTACTTATCCCAAACATCATGTGGAGTTGGGGCAAACATAGAATTGAGCCGTCGGTATCTCAAAACAATTGAGCCTGATGGATCAATCACAAAGCATGTTTGAAAATACAACCCTGGAAAATTGGGGTCAAGTTCGTAAGCATTACCAGCCAGAAAAATTCTATGCTTTTGGGCAATTTTTCCTAGTTCCTCATACTCAGCACCTGCCATTTCTAAACAAGCTTTTTCTGCCCAAACAGACAGTGACTCTCCCATTGGAAAACCTGTTAGGAAGTATTCTGGTAGAACTATTAAACGACAGTCAAAGCCAATAAAAGCAATGCTAGCAGGAATTTGTTTTGCCAAACGGTTAATCGTATTTTGTATTAAAGACCGGGCTTCTTGGCGATCGCGTGCCTG
The DNA here is from genome assembly GCA_021324415.1 of Nostocales cyanobacterium Centralia_MAG_434. Taxonomy (GTDB): domain Bacteria; phylum Cyanobacteriota; class Cyanobacteriia; order Cyanobacteriales; family Nostocaceae; genus JAJPJF01. The sequence goes on along the minus strand of JAJPJF010000251.1, from coordinate 8 downwards.
GTTCACAG
>JAJPJF010000097.1 GCA_021324415.1 Nostocales cyanobacterium Centralia_MAG_434 | reverse complement strand
CCTCCGTCCTCCTTGTCCTCCTTGTCCCCCTCCTCCTCCTTCTCCCCCTTCCCTCGTCCCCCTCGTCCTCCTTGTCTCCCTTGTCCCCTCGTCAGTCACGACCGCTGTAGATATAAAATTAAGAAATATAAATTAAGTAAAGAACGGAACGTCATGGCTGCAAAAGTAGAGATTTATACTTGGAGAACTTGTCCATTTTGCATTCGTGCTAAAAATTTACTGACCGAAAAAGGGGTTCAATTCACTGAATACAGCATTGATGGGGATGAGGTAGCACGTAAAAAAATGGCTCAAAGGGCAAATGGACGACGCTCTGTGCCGCAAATTTTTATTGACGATCGCCATATTGGTGGCTGTGATGATCTTTATGCCTTAGACAGCCAAGGCAAATTAGATGACTTACTAGCATCAAAGAAGTCATAAAGTTATAAATCGTGGATTATAAATTATTTTATAATTCACAATTTATAATTTATTTTTAAAAAACTAACATCAGCATTTCTTGGCAACTGAGGCAAAACGCGTGAAACTTGCTTTTATTATTGATCCCATCCACCAGCTTGATCCGTGTCATGATACCAGCATTGCTTTACTGGAAGCAGCCCAAACCCTGGGACATGAAATTTGGGTGACTCAAGTACAAGACCTGAGTGTAGTAGATAGTAAAGCCTGGGCAGTGTTGGAACGGTTGGAACTTGTACCAGTGCAATTGGTGGAGGGGCGTTATTTAGCAGCAAATCCTTGGTACAAGTTGAGGGAACGCACTGCCGTTTGCCTAGAAACCATGGATGCCGTATTTATGCGGACCGATCCACCAGTCACAGTCCCTTATCTTTATGCCACTTATATTTTGGACTATATAGACCAAAATAAAACCCTAGTCATCAACAGTCCTAGTGGCATCCGAGCAGCAAACGAAAAAATGTATGCCCTTCAATTTACCAAAGCAATTCCAGAGACTATTGTCACTGCTGATAAGCAGCTCATCTGGCAATTCGTTGAAGCTAAAGGTGCAGCAATTCTTAAACCATTAGGAAACAAGGCTGGAGAAGGCATTTTATTTTTACAAGCGGATGATCGCAACTTCAATTCCATAGTCGAACTGAGTACTCTCCAAGGTAAAGTGCCTGTTATGGTGCAAACCTACCTACCACAAGCCAAGGAGGGAGATAAGCGGATTATCTTACTCAACGGTGAACCCATTGGTGCACTTAACCGCCTTTCAGCTCAAGGTGAATTTCGCAATAACATGGCTGCAGGTGGTACTGTTGCCAAAACTGAAATTAGCCAAAGGGAACTAGAAATTTGTACTCAACTAGCCGAGACCCTACGCAAAGACGGCTTAGTTTTTGTTGGTATTGATGTTATTGGTGGCTTTCTTACCGAAGTTAATGTCACTAGTCCTACTGGAATTCGCGAGATAGACAGACTCAACGGCACTCACCTTGGTTACCAAGTCATTAATTGGCTGGAACAAACAAAACAAAGCAAAAAGTAAAAGACAGACTTTAATAGCTAGCTCTTATCGAAATTTATGAACCAGACGATTTTTTTATTGTTCGCTGGTGAGCTGCTCCCTGGTTTTTTAGTGACTTCGGTTATTCATCACTGATTGCAGCACCCCCCTGTGTTTGACTCAAGTACTTCACTAACGGTAGATTAGATGCATGCTAGCCCATGGTTCAGACAATTTTGCCAGAAACCTAAGCTATCACAGTGAGATATGAATATCTTTCTTTCTAAGCTATCCAACTTGCACTTAATTACGTGGTGGATTTCGCCGCCGTTGTAAGAACTCAGGAATATCCAATCCAGGTTTTTCTTTGGGTTCTGGAATTGGCGTCGGCGAATTCACAGTTGGATTAACTACTGGTGGCTGTGACATTGGTCGTCTCGTTGTGGGTGGTGGAGATACAACCCTTGCATTCACAGCATTTTGTTGTGGTGGTCCTTGCATTTCACCTGTAAATCCAGTAGCAATTACCGTAATCCTTACTTCACCTTGGAGCCTGTCATCAATCACAGCCCCAAAAATAATATTGGCATTGGGATCAACCACTTCATAAATTGTCTCCGCGGCAGCATTGACTTCATGCAAGGTTAGGTCACTACCACCAGTGATGTTAAAGACGACTCCTCTGGCTCCTTCAATAGAACTTTCAAGTAACGGCGAGGAGATGGCAGCGATCGCTGCTTCTCGTGCTCTTGATTTTCCAGAACCAATACCGATCCCCATCAACGCTGATCCTGCATCAGCCATCACCGCTCTTACATCAGCAAAGTCAACGTTGACTAGTCCAGGAATAGTGATGATATCGGATATACCTTGCACCCCTTGGCGCAGCACATCATCAGCGTAACGAAAAGCTTCTTGTACAGGTGTTTGCTCTGGGATCACTTCCAATAGCTTATTGTTAGGAATGATAATGAGTGTATCTACCCTACTTTTTAGACCTTCAATGCCTTGCTCAGCTTGGCTGGTGCGACGGCGTCCCTCAAAGATAAATGGACGTGTCACCACACCAACAGTGAGAGCACCCATTTCTTTTGCGACTTCTGCAACAATGGGAGCTGCACCTGTGCCGGTTCCACCACCCATACCAGCGGTGATAAATACTAAATCGGCACCCTCTAAAGCGGTAGCAATCTCATCACGTGATTCCTCAGCTGCTTTTTGACCTATAGCCGGATTACCACCTGCACCCAAACCTCGGGTCAGCTTCTGTCCAATTTGCAACCGACAAGTTGCTGAAGCTAGCGTTAAAGCTTGAGCATCAGTGTTAATGGTCCAAAACTCAACACCAGACACATCTGAAGCAATCATACGGTTAACGGCATTTCCTCCACCGCCACCTACACCAATCACTTTGATATTAGCGACCCGACCCGGAACAATATCGCCAATTCGGCTGTCTTCGTTAGGAATTTTTTTGCTGTCATTATTTGATCCAAAGTTTAGCCCAGAATGATTAAAGGGATTAGTAGTATTAATTGCCAGCGAGATACCTGGCTGTCCGGGAGACTGTGAGTTTTTATAGCTAAGTTCTTGGTTATTATCAAGTGTCATTGCATTCAGAAAGGTAGATAAACGACTTTTTAAGGTGTTATTCACCTAAGAATCAACTATAGTTTGGCGCTGCCATAATACTATGGCATTTTTTCCTCTGACTCTTTCTACTGCCAACCTTTCGGGGATGGGAAGTGTGAAAGTTTGCTATGGGATTAACCTTCAGGGCGGCATCCAGTTGCACGACGGCTAATTCTAATGAAGTATACCTATATTTACTTGAAATTAACCTGGATAACTTCCACAAGATACTAATATCTTGACTATTTCTTGGCTGATTTTGCTCAGTATAACTTTGGTATTTCCACTGTCCTCGATCTGTTTTTGCTAATGATGTGTACTTGTTAAGTATGTTACATCCCTTGCCAGTATAAGTTTTTTTTTGCTATATCTCACGTATAACGCTATCTTGCCGTACATAAGAAACATATCTCTTCAGTACAAACCCTCAAAAAAATAGTTATTTTCTTTCTTGGTTTGGTAGGAACTAAACCTTTTTGAGATATTTTTTATACTTATCTTTACTGAAGAAGACATTATACGTCCACAATATAGAATTAGTGGCATAACTTGGGAAGACGCGCCTTGGCACGCCTTATCTACCTTTAGCAGCATCTGGTTAAATGATTTACTATTTGGGATGATTGCAATTTGCACCACAAAAGTTTGCCTTCTATTTAACTTATATCTAAGCTAGGGATCATTAAAAATTACTTAGTTATGGTCTTACTATCCTAGTGAATTTGTTGTTTGATTGACTTCCATCATATAAACACATAGCTGTAAAGAGATTTTATTTTACCTTTATGGCAATAGCTCTAGAAGCTGGCATTTATACAATGCTTGCTCTTGCCACGCAATATATCCTTACGCTATTGCAAGAATATTTTACCTTCAGTAAAAATTAAGCTGCTGTGAAATATTTGACAGAGTTAACCACCCATTTGATGAAAAGCCAAACCTTTAGCCTGTCAATTAACAACCAGGATCAAACACAGACAACCTCAACCAAATCGCGTACTGCGTTCAGTCGAACCTAACTTAGAAAACCTTAGATAGTATCATAATATCTATCTTTTTGCACCCATCATTCAGATATCAGAGTAATAACAAACCTGGCTTTTCATTCCTATGAGTCAGTTTTTCGGTGGTTCTTCCCATTTTAATTAGAAGTTAACACCAATGTTGATGTGAATTGCTAAAAACCCAAAATAATAAATACATTTATCAGCATAAATCTTCTTGATTCACTTGGAGTGTTGCATACATAAAATATGCCAGATCCTTTTAGCGCATTTGAGGTTTAATCATCTGTTTTTTTTGGTTCATTTGTACTAATGGATAGTCTGGATTTTTTAAATCAATGTACTCGATTTGACTGGGATTAAGCTGTGCAGGTAAATGACGCATTTGTGTCATGACTCTAATTTGCTCACTCAGTTGAGAACTCGGTGTTCCAAGAATGACTTTTCCTATTTCTGTTTTCAAAATCAAATTCGTTGGATCTTGCCAATCAATTTCCGTCACTTTTACAGAACTTTGACTCAAAGCCTGATACAGCTGGGCCCAGTAAGGACGATATTGTTCGGGTAAACCAATAACTTTCAAACTAGGTAGTTTTACAGTAGTAGATGATGTGTGTTTTTCTAATGGCATCCAAACGCCACTAGCATCTAGTAAACCTACTGTGGCTTTTTTGTGCTCCGTATCAATCTTGCTTTGCTCTCGGTGATTTGGCTCACTGTAAGTGATTGCTACAGGTACTCGTTCCTTAATTTGAACTATTAACCCAGGAGGGAACAAACGACGAGTAACAGTTGCTTGTTCAATAGCGGGTTGTTCCATGAGAGCTTGGGCGATTTTAGATGGTTGAATTCGCCATAACGATTGAGGATAAGACAGCATCAGCCGTGACTGAATTGCCTTATCAGAAAGCAATTGATTACCAGAAATCATAATTTCATGAGGATCTGTTAGTACCCAGATCGGTTGAATCGCCATCCACATTAGACCACTTGCCAGACCACTAACGGCTAAGGTTCGCCATATAGACTGAATAATTCTCCTCTGCCGCCGATGACGTAATTTTTGACGCCGCCCTTGTAAAATTGTGCGGGAAATCGATATCATGCCAGCCATTTAAACCCCTTTCACACCTAGTTCAAATTTTTGTTGCACTCGGATCATTTCGAATACACGTACCTGGGTTACGTAGAACAGCTTTGCTGAAGATTTTTTGACATTTAATAAAACTTTATAGCAACTACACCATCAAATCCGGAAGGTTGTGCTGCTAATTCTTTACTATTAGAGGTTGCAGTCATTTTTCTAAATTGAATTTAGTCTTGTTGATCGAGAAAACCCGAAAGATGTTGAGAGTTTAGTTGGAAGGGATTATATCAAATTTTTCTTTTTTGAGAGAAATTAACATTCATAAATGTAGCCGATTTTAGCAACAGGAAGTAGCATTTAGGACAGAGTATCAAATAAAGTTCGCATAAAGTTTTTTTAGGAGTTGCATAAATCAATACAAAAATATATACTCTTGGGAGTTGACAAAAAAAATATAAAATGCATATTAAATTATGGGTCACTTATAAATACGTTGTCAATTTAAGTATTTGTTCTATTTCATCAGTTGCTTTTTAATCTAAGGGTTTTTCTTGCTAACAGCTTTTTAGATACGAATACATCTCCAGCTTTTGGGCTTTGTCTAGGGCAAACCAAACCAGAGATTGTCAAAAGCTTAACAACAGCTGTACAAAGGACAAGTGACTTCAGCGTATGTTGTATATAAAAATACCAATAAAGTTGCATCTACTATCTACATGAAAACAACACTAAATTTATCTCGCTTTTTCAAAGCCTGTAACCCAAGTAGAACTCTGGTTATGGGCAACGCATCTGATCGGCAATACTACATAGATTTTTCTAACGTACGTGGTTGCAAAATTGTTGAAGAATTGCAACGCACGATCACTCGTATTTCTCCAGATGAACCAACTTGCCAATTATTTACAGGTCATATTGGTTGCGGTAAGTCAACAGAGTTGCAACGGCTAAAAACAGAACTAGAGATGGCTGGGTTTCATGTAGTTTATTTCGAGTCCAGTCAAGACTTGGATATGGCAGATATCGATGTCAGCGATATTTTGCTGAGTGTAGCTCGTCAAGTTAGCGTCAGTTTGGAAGCTATTGGCATTAAAGTTAAACCAGGTTACTTTACCAATCTGTTTAGAGAAATTGGGGATTTTTTGCAAAGTCCTGTTGATATATCGGCACAAGCAGAGTTGTCCTTGGGTATTGCTAAAATTACCGCCAAAACTAAAGATAGTCCCCAGCTACGGACTCAACTCCGACAATACTTAGAGCCACGTACAAGCAGCATTTTACAAGCAATTAACGAAGAGGTATTAGATAAAGCTGTTGAACATCTCAAAGCTAGGGGTCAAAAAGGACTGGTAGTCATTATTGATAACTTGGATCGCGTCGATATGCGTCCTTTGGCATCTGGGCGATCGCAACCAGAGTATCTTTTCATTGATCGTGGCGAACAGTTACGTAGACTAAAATGTCATGTAGTTTACACAATTCCTCTAGCATTAATTTTTTCTAACGAGTACGAGACACTAAAAAATCGCTTAGGAGGTGGTGTCGCTCCCAAGGTTTTACCAATGGTGTTGGTACGGCAAAGAAATGGCAGTGATTATGAACCGGGAATGTCTCTATTACGCCAGCTCGTTTTGGCAAGAGCCTTTCCAGAAATTCCTGAGAATGCAAGGCTAGAATTCATTACAGAGTTATTTGAGCAACCCGAAATCTTGGATCGGTTATGTCGAGTTAGTGGTGGTCACATCCGCAATTTGCTAGGACTCCTTTATAGTTGCTTGCAAAGGCAAGACCCACCTTTTGAGAGAGATTGTTTAGAAGCTGTTATTAAGGATTACCGGGACGATCTGCTGTTAGCTATTGATGAAGAAGAATGGCAGCTCCTGTATGAAGTCGTCAACCAGCAGAGCGTTAAAGGCGAGTCTGAATATCAACGATTGCTCAGAAGTATGTTTGTCTTTGAATACCGCGATTCTTTGGGACGATGGTTTGGGATTAGTCCAGCATTAGCAGAAACTGAAAAAGTCCTTGCTTGGGAGCAAAACAAGTTACCAGGTAAAAGCCACTTGAGCCAAGAATCAATAGTCACAGCATCAAGAGTTACTGATTATTAAATCCTAAGTAAAATATTTATCAGTCAAGAGTTTTCAGTATCAGTGTTGGGAATAATAAAGATGAGTGTATACAGGGAAAATTAAAACAATCATCTGTTGTTCAATCCTGGTGCTTCAGTTATAGAAATTAACCGATAACTGATAACTGATAACTGATAACTGATTTATGAAACAATGCGATTTCACAGCAGCGAACTCCCCTGCTAATCAGCGTTCTCTGCAAAGGTTGCTACGAGCGATCGCGCTCTCCAAAGGTCAATTTGCGCTGATTTTAGTTCGATGTAACTATGAGCGATTACGTCAGCAAATACTGGTGAATCTTCGCTCTCTTAGCAAAGATCTCAATCTACATGAGCTTGTTCTTGCACCATCAACAACAGCTCTGCATACTGCGATCATTAAAGGACTTGATCTAGATAATTCTACTGTTGCTTGTGATTCTCAGCCATCAGCTGTTATGGTTTTTGGTCTAGAGTCGGTGATTGTTCTAGAAGACCTGATTATTAGTGTTAATCAAGTCCGAGATATTTATGCCGATAGTTTTCACTTTCCATTGGTTTTATGGCTAAAAGATGAAGTCGCGACATTGCTTTCCAGGGTAGCACCCGACTTTAAAAGCTGGGCTGCAACCACAATAAAATTTGAAATGGAAAAAGAAGATTTAGTAGCTTTGGTACAGCAAGAGACAGAATCTCTATTTACCAAAGTTTTAGAAGCAGGAGCCGAAAAGTTTTTATCTAATGCGGCTCTTGATTTAGGTTCTAAATCTGGACAACGTTGGGAATTCGAGTCGGCTCGTAATGATTTGCAACGTCAGTATGGTCTCAAACTAGACCCAGAATTGGAAGCTTGTCTCGAATTTGTATTGGGACGCGATCGCTACGCCAATGACCAAATTGATGAGGCTTTATCCCATTTTCAACGGAGCAGAGAAATTTGGGAGCAAATTGATGGACCACAGGAGAAAGACTTGCTTCAAGCTTCTCCCCTACCCCCCTGCCCCTCATCCCCTCTGACCTCACGAGAACGCTTGGGAGTCGCACTATTTCACCTAGGATTGTGTTATCGGCGAATGGCCGATTTGCGTCCATCCATTAACAAAACCTACTGGCAAAAAGCTCTATCTTGGTTTAAACAATGCTTGGAAGTGTTCGACGCGGCTCAAAGAAAAGACTTAGTCGCCAAATTTATCTTGCCTACCTGTGAGATGCTGCAACGCCTACAAGCGTGGGAAGATTTACAACAACTGGCTCAAACATCCTTGGAGTTGCATCAAACCTATGGAACAAAAGCGCAAGTCGCTCAAGATTATGGTTTTTTGGCAACAGTAGCTGCTTCTGCATCTAACTGGTTACAAGCTTATGAATTAGCTAATACAGCGCTTTCTCTGGCAGAGGTTACCCCAGACGTCTCGCGGCAGCAGGAAAGTTGGTACCTTCTGTTACTTGGACGTACACAACGACATTTGGGTGAGTTTGAGGAAGCCGTCAATAACCTAGAGTGGGCAAAGGTAGTTTGTGAGCTCCAATATGAGCCGTCTTTATACTTAGAGATTTTAGAAGAATTGCGATCGCTCTACTTCTGCGAATATCATGACTACCTAGAAGCCTTTAACCTCAAACAAGAAAAAATCCAGATCGAGCATCAGTATGGCTTTCGCGCGTTCATCGGGGCAAGTCAGTTGCAACCACAACGCTATAGAATTCACCCAGTTTATGATCTTCAAAAGATGCCATCTTCTCCTGTTGAAGTTGCTCAGGAAATAGCAAATTCTGGAAGACAGCAAGATGTCAATCGTTTGATGGAAAGAATAACCCGTGCTGACTGCAAACTGACAGTTATCCATGGACCTAGTGGTGTTGGTAAAAGTTCGCTTCTCAAGGCAGGGTTAGTACCTGCTTTGAAACAAAAGGTCATTGCCGAACGCATACTCTTACCAATTGTCTTGTCTGTTTACAACGACTGGGTTACAGCTACGTTCTATAGTTTAAATCAAGTTATTTCTCAATTAGAAATTTCTCTAATTTCAGAAATATCAATTACTAAAATTATTGAAAAAATACGATTTTTAACAGAGCGCAATTACACAATAGTTTTCATTTTCGATCAATTCGAAGAATTCTTTTTTGCTAGTAAAAAAATATATCAAAAAAGGGATTTCTATGATTTTTTTAGCACTTGTTTAAATATTCCATTTGTGAAAGTCATCCTTTCTTTAAGAGAGGATTATTTGCATTATCTGTTAGAATTTGAACGCTTAAGCCATGAGAAAATTGAAAATGCTTATGATTTGAGTGTTATTAACAAAAATATTCTTGATAAAGATATTCGCTACTACTTGGGTAATTTTTCTATTCAAGATGCTAAAAGTATTATCTATAGCTTGACTCAACACTCTTATTATGAAGCACAAAGTGAAGTTATTGATCAACTAGTCAAAGATTTATCTGGAGAAAGTCATGAAGTCCATCCGATTGAATTACAAATAGTAGGTGCCCAACTACAGGTAGAAAACATTACGACTCTTGATGAATATCAACGTTGTGGTGGTTCTCAAAAATTGGTACAGCGTTGGCTTGAAGAAGTCATCAAAGATTGTGGTCCAGAAAACCAACAGCTAAGTTGGCAATTGCTATTTGAGCTAACTGATGAAAAAGGTACACGGCCACTAAAGGCAAAGGTCGAATTAGCAGACTCATTACTGAGCAAAGTGGAAGAGATTAGGCACAACTCTTCCTCTGTTCTTTCTACCTCTACCTTAGACCTAATTTTAGAAATCCTAGTGGGCAGCGGCTTAGTATTACGAGTTCTAGAAGAGTCAGGAGAACACTACCAGTTGGTTCATGATTACTTAGTTGAACCAATTCGCCAAAAAAACAATTATGGCATAGTAGCGGAATTAGAAAAAGTCAGATTTGAAAAAACTAGAGCTGAAGTTGCACAAAAACTCTCTCAAGAGCAGCTTTATTTTGTTCTACAAAGAAGACTTAAAGAAGCACGTTTAGCTGGCATAGTATTAGCAATAATGGTAGCGACAATAGGAGGATTATGGTGGCAAGCAAATTTACAAAAAAAAGCTGCAGTTCGTCAAACTTTGAGAGCTGAACGCAGTGAAACTAACTTGAAAATTAGTATGATTACTGCTGCTAGCGAAGCTTTGTTTGCATCGAATAAAGAATTTGATGCTCTCTTAGAAAGTTTGCGAGCATTTCGGAGACTCAAACAAACAAATACCGTGCAACCAGACACACAAATGCGAGTGGTTACAGCCTTGCAACAAGCTGTTTATGGGGTCACAGAAATAAATCGTTTGGAGGGACATCATGATATTGTCTGGGGTGTAGCTTTCAGCCCAGATGGTCGGTTATTAGCATCTGGGAGTACAGATCGAACAGTGAAACTGTGGCGTTCTGATGGTGTTTTACTTCAAACCCTTAACGGTCATAGTAATGCTGTTACCAGCCTGAGTTTCAGTCCAGATGGTCAGTTCCTAGCCTCCGCTAGTCTTGACAAAACAGTGAAAATCTGGCGTAAAGACCCAATCACAGATGAATTTGAGCCATTGCCGTATAAAACTCTAGACGGACATGGAGATTGGGTTTACAGCGTTAATTTTAGTCCAGATGGTCAATTTCTAGCTTCTGGTGGGAAGGATGACACCATAAAACTCTGGCGTAGCAACGGAAGTTTAGTCAAAATACTGCGAGAACATAAAGGCTGGGTTAATTGGGTAAACTTTAGCCCAGATGGTCAGATCCTTGCTTCAGCAAGTGACGACAAAACGGTGAAAATTTGGCGACGAGATGGGAGTCTACTACAAACTTTGGTAGGACATT
>JAJPJF010000511.1 GCA_021324415.1 Nostocales cyanobacterium Centralia_MAG_434 | reverse complement strand
GTAATGACAGAAATGTGATTGCGTACTTTTTGTTCGTAGGTGTTGTCAATTTGCTGACTGATGTATTGATTAATACCAGTGTTGTTGTTGACAATATTCTGAGTCACCAGTCTGTTGAATGTCTCTGTATCACCGATGATGTTACTCAGTTCATTGACATGCTGTGTCGCCAGATTGATGAATGTCTGATTCCACTCGTTGCGGAGATTTCCAAGTTTATTGTTAATTTCAGCACTGTTGTCAACAACGTTGACAATCTGATTATGCACTTCAGTGTTGTTTGTTACATTGTGCTGTAAGCGCTGGTCAAAGTACTGATTCAACTGCTCATTATCATTCACAATGTTCTGAGTAATGACAGAAATGTGATTGCGTACTTTTTGTTCGTAGGTGTTGTCAATTTGCTGACTGATGTATTGATTAATATCAGTGTTGTTGTTGACAATATTCTGAGTCACCAGTCTGTTGAATGTTTCTGTACCACCGATGATGTTGCTCAGTTCATTGACATGCTGTGTCGCCAGATTGATGAATGTCTGATTCCACTCGTTGCGGAGATTCCCAAGTTTATTGTTAATTTCAGCACTGTTAGCAACAACGTTGACAATCTGATTATGCACTTCAGTGTTGTTTGTTACATTGTGCTGTAAGCGTTGGTCAAAGTACTGATTGAATGGCTCATTGTCATTCACAATGTTCTGAGTAATGACAGAGATGTAATTTCGTATCTTTTGCTCAAAGGTTTGATTGATTTGCTGATCGACATGCCGATCAATGTGTTGGTTGAGTTCGCGTTTATTGACAAGGTTGTTGATAATGAGTTCAACATTGTTCCGTATCTTTTGCTCAAAGGTTTGGTCAACTTGTCCATTGACATGTTGATTGATATGCTGGTTAAGTTCCTGCTTCCGTACAACGTTGTTGACAATAAATCCAATATTGTTACGTATCTTTTCTTCAAAGATTTGATCGACTTGCTGATTGATATGCCGATCAATGTGTTGGTTGAGTTCCTGCTTATTGACAAGATTGTTGATAATTAGTCCTATGTTGTTACGTATCCTTTGCTCAAAAGTTTGGTCAACGTACTGGTTGATATGTTGGTTAACTTTCCTTGAGATTTCAACCTTGATCTTATCCTCCACTAACCTGTCTATGTAGCTAGACCAGTCTTGTAAGTGCTGAGTTACACTAAACTCCATCTGCTCTACATAAGCATCCATTGTGTACCTGATCTTCTCCACCTCGATAGCCAGGTTCTTGAAATGCTTCTCGTAGTTTTTCAGGAGCCATTGTTCAAGCTGATCCCAATACTTAGCCTCTAGCGTTATCTCGTTTTCATTGACCTTAAAAGATGCACTAATTTGTTGCAACCGTTCTTCTAACTTCTTCTTGTACTCGGCTTCGTTAATCTGTAAGGTGAACTGACCCACACCCACTGTTTCACGAACCTCAGATGTACTACCACCAACAGTGGTAACAGTCTTAGTTGTAGTTGTGGTAGTTTGTCCTTGTTTTTGTTGTGTGACCTGACTGTTTTCTTGCTTTTTATAGCTTTCAATCAGTTCGGTTTCACTCACTGGCTCTATGACCAGAACTATTTGTCCTTCGTTATCTTCCTTGTAGGTGTCAAAAAATAACCCTGTCAAGGTGGTTTTCTCTTTAACCTCTAAAACGATTTCATCTTTAAGACCATTCAATGAAGACCAAGTTTCTTCAGCTTCAATACCAGTCAGTTTTGTAATAAATTTTCCGCCTTTGATCCAAACTAAAGCCCAAGGCTCTATTTCAAACTTCTTGTTATCTGACCAGTAACTGGCATTACCTTCACGAATTTTAATGCGATAATTTCCAGGATTCAATTCAGTGAAGTTACCACCAGATTGCTTCAAACTTGACAGGTAACTTTCATCCAGCACGTAACTGTTGCGCTTACTATCTACTTTTAAAGTGATAGAGTTAAAAAACGGCTTATTGCTTGTAATGAAAAGGTCTATTGAGCCACTGTTGTCATTGTTATTAACATCAAAGAATAAGGCATTAAGAACTGCTTTTTGCTTAACTTCCAACTTTAAAGTATCGTTGTACCCATTTAAGGTAGTCCAAGTTGCACCTACCTCAAAACCTGTATTTCGATTGATAAATGTACTACCATCAGCTGCATAAATCCAGAGAAGAACAAAAGGCTCTCCTTCTGATGACGCCTTGGCATATTTATAACGACCATCGCTAATTCTGATATCAAAATTTCCTTTATCAAAAATAAAGGAAGCTGCAACGTTTTGTTGCAAATTATTCATCTGGTTGGCGTCGATAACATAACAATTGTTTTTGGTATCGATGGTTAAAATGCTCATAGCTTCTTCCTTGACAACTTTAATTTCTTGAGAAACTGTTACTTTTGCTGATTGTCCGTCTGAGATACCTTCTGTTGTTACTACTGCTATTGGTTCATAAAGAGCAAGACCCGCCCAACGACCGATAGGATCAGTTGTGGCAACTAAAGTTCCTTGACCAGTCGTAGTATCAATACGAATTAATTGCCCGTCTTTGCCTAAGTTAAAGAAGTTGCCAGTGACACCATACAGTTCATCACCAACAAATTCCATGCTGGCAAGACCTGCAAAGCCGATATCACCAATAATGCTGACTTCACTCGTATCGAGGTTGCAGCTTGCTAACAACTTCTTCTTGTCATAACCAATTAAGGTAATGTAAGCTTTGCCCTCAGCATCAAAAGCAACTTCACCACAGTTATATTCTTTCCCTGCCACTGTTACTGCTGGCGTCCCCTTGCCCGTCTCGAGATTAATAGCAATCAGTTGCTTAGCAGCAGTGGCAAAGAGGATCTGACGCTTGTGATGATATGCTAAGCCAGTGACAGCAAAGCCAATATCACCAACAACAGTGGCATCACCTGAGTTCAAGTCAATTTCAATTAATTGAGTTTTTTCTCCGTCTTGAGCAAGTCCATAAAGTTGAGAACCAACAAAAGCAATATCAGAAACTTCTGTGATTATCTCACCAACAAAAGTCGTTTTACCTCTTGCTAAATCCAGAGTATAAAGTTTGCTTAATTCATTGGAGACACAATCGTGAATGTAAACTGCGCCCGGTTTGAGCTTATTAGTTTTGGCTGTGCGGCTTCCACAGATAACTTTTTCTAAGACTGCATCAAAACCACCGATAGCATCTTTACTAGTAAAATACAGCCCATCTGTTGACTTGGCAAGTCTGGCATATTCACTTTTGATACTTTCTTGATGCTTGCTCTTTGAAGTTCCAAAATAGGTATGAACAGTTACTCCTGCTGCTTGAGCTTTTTGAATAGCTAAATCAGCAGCTTTTATATCTCCTTTATCTGTTTTACTTCCACCCCCCTCAAGTGCTTCATCACCAAGGTAAAAGATGTTGCGGGCGCTACCTACGCGCCAGTCGAAATGATCTGAGATATCTTCAATCGCGCGAGCTCCATCTTCTTGCGCTCCTGCAGACTTTAGTTCTCCTCTTTTTCTACCCCTGAGTTTGGATTCAGACACCTTTAACTTTTGAGTCAGATAGGCTCTAACAGTTTGGTCAAAGTTTGTCCCTTTCCAAGTCCCCTCTATACCCAACCAAACGACTCTTAAATCTGATGGACAACTAGATTTAGCTTTGGCGATCGCACCAGCAGCAGCCTGACTCAGTGCCTGTGCTTGATCTTGCATCGAAGGACTTGTATCGATGACAATCACCAAATCAACAGGAGGAATAGAGTTTGCTTGGCTACTCATGCTTTTGCCTTTTTTTTTCTTTTGATTGAACTTAAATAATTTCATCACAGTCTCGTTAAAACTTCATAGGCTAACCTGGTTTAGCAGCCCAATGCAAGTGCGTTGGAAGTGATAAAGCACAATTCTCATACGAAGGCTCCAAACTACATCCATACACATAATTTATTTATAGTTAAGATTAGTTGATTTCATGCTCTTCAAAAAGACATAAATTTCATATTTTTTCCTTAATACATTGAGTGTCAATATCTGAATTTCACATCTTTAACTCCATTTTTGTTATTAAATCTTGATTTATGCATATTCACATTTTTTTGTCAATATATAAAGATCATATGTTTTTTCTAAAGAAATAATATTTTATTGAAAGTTTAAAATATGAAAAATATTAAGCCTTTAAAAAATATCTTAAAAAAGATATTTTTGTCATTTTGTCATTTCTCAATTAAAATAGTACTGTTGATAAGGTATGATAAAAGTTAAGTTTCCCCAGTGTTTGTTCAAAGTAGCGTACTGAAGGCATTGAAATCAAATAGACCTTTATCTTGCACAATGAGGAATCGAGAATCAGAAAACAATGTGAACACTAAGAACATTAATGAAATTCTCCAACGCTATGCAGCACTGGAAAGAAATTTTCAGAACCTCAGCTGTAGTCAAGCTTACTTGAGCGGTGCGAATCTCAGTAATGCAGATTTTAGTCATGCTAACTTGAATGGTGCTGATCTTAGTCAAGCTAACCTAGGTGGAAGCAAATTAGTTTGGACGGATCTGAATCGAGCTAATTTGAGTAAAGCAAATTTGAGCATGGGAAATTTATCTCATGCTTCTCTATTATGGGCAAATTTAAATGGAGCGATTTTAACAGGAGCTAACCTCAGTGGCTCTCGACTAAATTATGCCAAGTTAGCGTTTGTTCAATTAAGAGAAACAACGGCAACAGAAGTTGATTTAGAAGGAGCAATTTTAACTTGCGCTGATTTAAGTAAGGCGAATCTTTTCAAAGCAATTTTCAAAGGAACTGATTCTACACATACGAATTTTGATGATGCCATTCTTAACCAATCTAACTGGGAAGGTGCTATCCTACGTTCAGCTTCTTTACGACGAGCTGACTTAGAGAGAGCACAATTACAGGAAGCAATTTTGAACGAAGCCGACTTGACTCAAGCTGACTTAGTTAGTGCAGATTTGAGTTATGCAGATTTAACTCAGACAATCTTAGTGGAAGCTTCTCTAGAATTAGCAATTTTGATAAATACAGATTTGAGTAGAGCCAATCTAGAACAAGCTTCATTATTTCATGCCAATCTAGAAGGTGCAGTATTAAATGGAGCAGTTCTGAGAGATACTGATTTAAGACATGCAAATTTTAAAAATACTCAGCTAGAGGGAGTCGATTTTTCTGGTTCTCGTGTTAAGGGAGCTCTTTTTAATGATGTCATTGGCTTAACAACTCAACAAAAACAATGGCTCAAAGTTAATGGAGCTTTAAATATCTGTCATATAAGTTAGGCAGGTTAAAAAAGTTACAAAGATGGCAGTTTGATGGCGAACTTATGATTTAATGGGCTTGTTTACTTATACAAGTGTAAAAGGTGAATAAGCAGTCCTGTGCAAATTATATAGCAATCCTAGATGAGTTGTAAAAATCAAAAGTCTCAGAAGCTCGGTTTCTCCAAGAAACCGGGTTTCTCATTTTTAACGAATAATTTAGGATTTCTATAGACGTAGTAACTTGATTGAAACAAACTATTAATATACTAATAATCATATTTTTTTTCAATAAAGACCTATTTTGCTGACTTTCACAAATACTTTATGCTAGTATGTATTCAGACATTATCCACCTAAATTTAATATACAAAAAGTCTAAAGTCTAGACAAAGTAGGGCTTACAATACCAAAGCTCTATACAAGTGTTTATTTAGGTTTAAAAAACTTATTTCACATTAACTTCATAAATTTTACATTTGAAAATAGATGATGGGTACAGAACAAATCATCGAATCAATAGAAGAGTTAATTTTTGATAAAACTGGGAAATCACTCTCGTTTATTCAAAAAATTGTCCTGTTAGAATCTCTTTGTGAGACGAGAAAAAACTACGCACAAATAGCAACAGAAAACAATTACTCGGAAGCCTATATTAAACAAATAGTTGCTCCTAAATTATGGCAGCTTCTTTCTGAAGCTCTTGGGGAGAAGATAAATAGAACCAATTGTCGCGCTGTACTAGAGCAACGACTCAACACTTTATCTTTGCAGACAACATCCAAATTTAGGCAGATGCAGTGTAAGGTAGCTTTAGAATCGCCAGAAGGACAAGTTCCTCTTTCTTCTACTCTCTATATTGAGCGGGGTATAGAACAAATCTGTTATCAACAAATTCTCCAACCTCGTGCATTGATTAACATTAATGCACCTCGAAAGATGGGGAAAACTTCATTAATGACAAGAATTCTTGCTTATGGCAATTCTCAGAATTATCATACAGTACGGTTAAGTTTACATCGTGCTGAGACAGAGCTTTTTACATCATCAAAAAAATTTTTGCGCTGGTTGTGCGTTAATGTCACTCATCAATTAGGACTGGAATCAAAGATAGAAGAATACTGGGATGAAGAAATGGGTTCTTTGATGAACTGCACTATGTATTTTCAAAAGTATCTATTACAGAAAATCTCTAGTCCTATGATTTTAGCGTTGGATGAAGTGAATAAGTTATTTGAATATCCAACACTTGTTTGTGATTTTCTAGCACTGTTACGCTCATGGTATGAAGAAACGAGAGATATATCGATTTGGCAGAAAATTCGGTTGGTTATCGTTAAATCTACCGAGGGTTATATCAACTTAGATATTAACCAGTCTCCTTTTTATGCCGGATTAGTAATTAATTTACCTCCTTTTACAAGATTTCAGCTAGAGAATTTGGCACAGCGTCACAACCTACAACTAACATCTTCTTCACTGGAAAGATTGATGGATTTTACTGGAGGATTTCCTTACTTAGTACGTCTAGCATTTTATCATGCTGTACACAATAATATTACACTAGAGGATTTACTACAAAATTCCACTAGTCATATCAGTCTTTTTAGTCATTATTTACACGAACAATTAAGGTATCTTCAGCAGAATAGTGACTTAGTAGATGCTTTGCAACAAGTTATCATGGCTAATACACCAATCCTCTTAGAACAAGAGATAGCGTTTAGATTAAAAAGTTTGGGATTAATAGACTTGTTAGGAAAACAGGCAATTGTGAGTTGTGGGTTATATCGAGAGTATTTTAGCAATTACTTTAATCAAACAATCAATAGTAAGCACTCCCTTAAAAACTCGGCTCTTGTCCACTTTTGGTGATTATATTTTGGAGTAAGTAGTGCAAGCGTCTCGCTCGTGTGATCAATACATGGCGTTGCTGAATTTAATTCAGCAACGCCAATACATTAGTTTTAACTAGTTGGTTCCTGGTACTTGACTCCTCGTTTGTTAAGACGGTACTCAGCAACGATAGGATACACAATGCTGCGTAACCGATTTATGGCACCGACAGGTCGATGGACTGCCAAACCGTTCCACACAGAAAAGCGAAGATTTTCGCCAAAGTCATCTTCTAAGGGCGAGTGAATATTCTGATGCTTAACTGTCAGGCGACCAACAGTAAAGAAGGGTGCTTCCTCTTCCTTCCAAACAACTGTAGCATCATCAATGGGCATTTCTGGACTCGTTTGAAATTGGATTTGAAAGTCCCAACAGTATTCAGCATCAGGCTTTGCGAGAGATTGAATGATATCCTCTCGGTAGTAGTTGTCATTTGAACCTGAGGCTTTGGCACGCTGCAGATCACTTTGGGATCTAGACTGGGTAGGTAGCGGTTGATGAGGTGGTTGACTAGAAACTGGAGTAAATGCATATTTAATGACAGCCGGATATTCCACAGGAACCACACCCGGTTTGGTTGGATCAAAATCCGATTTGAGTCCCAAAGAAAACGCTGAACCACTCCAATAGGTTTCTGTAAGCAGACTCTTGGGAAACCGTTTGAAACCGTTTTTTAGCAGTGAAAATTGTTTGGGATGCAGCAACAGCCAGAACAATGGGGATAGCTTAAGTAATGGAGAAACCCCCGATTGATAAATCGATACAAAAAAGCTGTAGTAGTATTTGATGGTGAGAACAAAAAAGTTGTTAGCGTTGTGTACAATCAGATCCTGGGTTTTTAACTCGTGACTTTGGGCTAGTCGTTCTCCTTCTACCCCGATCACTTTTAAGGACATAGAGCGTGTATCTGGCTCATAATCATTCTTAACTGAAAAGGCACCATTTGCAAATCGTAGCCACACCGGGTATTGTTTTGGTTTTGCAAATAAACCTTGTTTTATAGAAATGTTAGAAAGTTGAGCTTCAGTTAATGGGGTCTTTTTACTCAATTCCTGCTTAATTGCTGCCTCATCAAAGTCAAAGATTTCTAGAGTTGCTTTAACAGCAGCGTGGGTTTTAGCGTGAGTATCTCTCTTTGCAGGTTCTGCTTTATCACCTCCGTAAATACTTTCCATCCGCTTTCTAATAAGATCGCGAAAGAGATCATAATATTTGAGTTCGTCTTTTTCAGGATATTCTGTAAATAGTTTCATTTTTTAGGTTGAAATGATCAATAGGGCATGGGCATAGGACATGGGGCATGGGGCATAGGCAATACATTTTATCTGTATCTAATAAGTAGGGTGTGTTTTATTGTTTGTAACACACCCAAAATCATTAACTCATCAAGCTTTTTGCCAACCTTCGCGATAAAAAGAAACTCGATAGTTTTGCCCTTGAGGAATGTTGCGATGTACTACTTGGGAGAGAGTTTTTGTATTTTGAATCTCCTCCCAACCTACTGGTGAAAAAGTTTCTGGATTAAAGATATTTTCTGCTAATAAAGGATTTGTGAAAGCTTGAGAGAAGGCATCAATTCCGATCAGTCGTCCAACTAAAGGTGGTAAGGCAGAATTTGGTCGTAGATCTTCTGCATACAGTCCAACATACAACTCAATGTTGTCTACATGACCATACAACTGCTTGAGCTCTCTTTGAATGTTTTCATCACCACTAATTTGGTTGAAATTGGTCACCCGTGGATATTTACACATCTCACGATAATCGTTATAGCTTCTCAATTTTGCCGCGCGACCTAAAAGAATACTTGCTATCTCGGTGGGAATTAAAAAATCAGGCGTGTTGAATAAACTCAATTGTGCTGCAGGCTGGGAACAACTTTCCTCAAATATAGCTCCCAACCCCTTTTTGATAATCATGTCATTGTTCCACATCGAGTCGGTCATATGCATTTCCTTACCGTCATGGATGAGAGTATCAGGTAACATGCTATGCCAACGATAGACTAAGGTAAATTCGACTGACATCCAATTCTGGCGATACCATTTTTCATTAGTAAATGCCAAAGGGTCAGTGAAGAATTGAAAGTGATAGGGAGTAATATGATTGATATAGTCTTCAAGAACAATCTTCAGCATCTCAACCATCACAATATTTCTCGCCGTTTGAAACAGGCGTTCATCGTCCCATGTTGGATAATGTTTTGCCAAGAGGTCACATATACGATTGTGTTCTCTTAAGCAAAGAATATTGAGCATGACATAACCAATTTGCACATTTGCTCGTTCTAGTTCTACCCCCATAACAAATAACTTTTGTTTTTTCTCTGGAGGAAAAGTCTCGGCCTTATTTACGAATTCGTTGGTTACTACATGAGGTATTCCTTTAAATTCCTCCTTAGCTTGGCCATTTTCGTCATAGTAAAAAGGAGGATATTCTTCTCCATTGATAATTTGACTTTTTAGCTTACCCCCTTGATGAGATCTCAGCAGGTGAGTAATTGCTGGATTTAATCCATAGACATTACACAAATCAATCTGATGGTTAGAAGTATTCTTCAGGTGATTTTGGCGATCTGTTCGTAAAAAACTGTCGGTAAACCATTGGACAAAATACGGGAACATCAATGTCGATTTTGGTGAGTATTTAGTCTTTCCGAGTTTCTTATATAAGACCGACATCTTCTCAATGGGAGGAAGATTTTTTTCAAACTCTTCAGTTGGAGCTAAATTAAATCCTATATAGTTTTTATCAGTTAAAGGTTTCCAATCACGAGGTGGTAGATGCAGTCCTGAATAGGTGCGCTCTGTTAATGACTCCCAAGAAGTGTACGGAGACTTAGTACTAAACGGATAGGGTCGAGTAGGAAGCTTTAAGATAGCATTATTAATGATAGTTTTGTTGACTCTTCTTTTGAGACCATCGTTGCTTTGAATGAAGTCCCAGATTGGTTTCATGTTAGTTAAAACAAAAGTCTCAAGTTTATTTTCGAACCCGTCTCTGGATGTATTTCTTTTTGTGGTCATAATTGTTTGGTAATTCTTCGATGTTGTAGATTTGATTGCTTCTGTTTCATTCCTCAAAAGAGGATCTCGTCTTAAAACCTGCGTTACTTTAAATTAAGTTTTTCGGCAAGCTTTTCTAGATTCTTGGGACGGTAGTCTTTGAGGCTGCGCCAACGCTTGATCGTGCTTTCATGAAGATCGTCAATGCTACCGTTGACAGAGCGAAGCTTGATTCCTGCTAATCTAAAAAACCCAGGATTGTTCTGAAAACGGCAGGTATGGTCAGGCTTAAGACCTCCTGGAATCACACTTAGATCTAATTCCAGTCCCAATCCCAACTTACTAATTGAATCTATCATCCACTGTAATGCTGCGTCTGATAATCCCCTATACTCTTCTGTTCCACCGCCAACACAACCATGTTCACCAGGAAACCAAACTTCAACAATTTTCTGGTTTTCCGCATCTGGGTGTTTTGTCATTGGGGTGACAGCAAAAATTTCGCGGATTTCGTCGATCGCAACAGCATGGAGTGCATTCTGTATGTACTTGTTCAAAGTCGTGTCATGAAATTTGTACCTTTTATTGATCTGTTCGTTAATACGCCTGAAGGCAGGTAGACCAGGAATACCAAGAGCGCCAACGGTGTCGAAACAACCAAGCAAGGTTATGGGGACGCGATCGCCGTATTGTTGACGGTATTCAACTGCTTTTTGATCCTTTGGTTTAATATCGCGGTTACGGTAAAGCTCGTAAGCTTCAGGAGCTCTGGTAATATGTGAGCGCTCAAGCAACCCAGAGCAATAGATCATTCCCGCTAGACTCCTGACCGTGTAAGCACCTCGACTGAACCCGAACAGATAGATTTCATCTCCAGGAACATAGTTGAGACTCAAAAAACGGTAACAATCTTGGATGTTTTTATCGATTCCTAGTCCAGTTGCACCGCTCAAAAGCTTAGTAGCCTGACTGTCTGTTCCAATTCCCTCGTCATAAAACACGATCTGTGGAGTCCCATCACTGGCTGTTGCTTTCACTGACTGCGCAAGCCTAATCACATTGCTGGGACAAGGACTAGCTAACTGTTGCCAAGTCCCATCACAACATACAACAAGACGTTTCATGTTCTCTCTTAAATTCTTTGATGAACGAAATAAATTTTGGCTTAAATTTGAGGGTATACTTTACTTTTTGTTCACTCAAATTTTTTTGTTTACTCAAATCTTCCAGAGCATACAATTCAATTACCTTAGACTTGACAGGTAACCTTCATTTTGCCCATAGCAATTTTACTAGCTTTTAAATTTTAGTCTTTTGTTTTTTTTACATGTTGTTTTTAACGTACTGTCAATCATCATCCTGCTGTTACGACTAAATTGCAATAGTCTCTGGTAAAGAATTTTTACAGCGTTAGTACACAGTTAGAACAATCAATATAGCAATCCTAAATCCTTGACACATATGGAGAAACCCGATTTTTCAAAGGAACCGGGGTTTGTTGGAATCAAAAAATTTGTTACTCAAATAGACTTGCTATAAGGATTGCTATATCATTTTCCTACTTTTCCTACTTTTCCTACCTAAAGAAATTTTATTTGATGAAGATAAATTAAAAAAGTAGGAAAAGTGATAAAAGATTAGAAATTAAGTGATTAGAAATTAATATTTAATGAAACTTGATACAAAAAATCAAATGTGTTTAAATATGCTTAGTTGGTGCAAAAACAGTAAGATGTATTCTTTCTCAGAGTGTTATAAGGGTGGTTTGCAAGCTGAGTAAGTTGGATATCTATGTATCTAGCAATTATTCTATCCTCTAATTCTAAGAAAATTTGGAGGAGAGCCATAAAGAAAACCACCCTGAAGTTATGACAAGGGTGGTTCACCAACTGGCAAATAATTTCATCAACTATTACTGATTATCCTATCCTGCAATTCTAAGGAAATTGTGAGCGTCATGGAATCATCATATTAACAGTTAAAAATCAGTTTAGTGCATAACTGGGGTGTTACCGATCCTACTTAACCCACCAAGTTTTCTTTACATTTTTACCAGTTTTATAACTGCTGTAGTTTCTTCCAAGAGGCTAAGCAAGGCTCATCTTAAGATTTGTAGCCTAAATATACGCTTGCAATCTATTGATTATATGTGGAGAATTTATCTGGGGAAAACTTATAGGTAGTCCAGCAAATAAATTAAGTACATAAAAATGAATCAATCAATGCCTGAAAAGTTTACTCAAAAACTTAAGAAGCCAATTATAGAG
Source organism: Nostocales cyanobacterium Centralia_MAG_434 (assembly GCA_021324415.1). Taxonomy (GTDB): domain Bacteria; phylum Cyanobacteriota; class Cyanobacteriia; order Cyanobacteriales; family Nostocaceae; genus JAJPJF01. The sequence goes on along the minus strand of JAJPJF010000511.1, from coordinate 445 downwards.
AAGCTTCACGATGATTATACTATTAGTATATATTATCACCCTGTCTTTGTGGGCTACTTTACGTACAGCTTAACTATTTTTCAAAGAGTATGCATTAACCCCAATCCTATTGATTATCAATATCGCCATCTATTTGGCTGTTTCAAAACTGCCCAAGACGCGATCGCAGCGGGTCTAAAGGATCTTGGCATTGAACCATTACAGTCATAAGCAACATCTAATGAGCAGCTCTCCACTTAACAGGTGTGGCGCTGTCTTCGCACGTTCTGGCGTTGGTAGTAGCGTCATTGCCAACTACTTTCGGACAGGCTTACAAGCGGTTTTTCCGACATCTTCTGAGGAGTTAGGAGTTATACCAATTCACCATAAACTTGATAGGCTTGGCAACTAGGGAGACAAGGAGGACAAGGAGGACAAGGGGATGGATTTGTATCAAGAATTTAGT
>JAJPJF010000241.1 GCA_021324415.1 Nostocales cyanobacterium Centralia_MAG_434 | reverse complement strand
TTAAAGAACAATTTCGAGATATATTTGAAACAACTAAATCTTGGGGAGATAGTATAATAAAACTATTGGATTGGATGTATGATGCACTTTCATATTTTCCGAAAAGTATAAGTACAATAGTTAGATGGTTTGGTGAAATAGTCGGTTATTTTGACGGGAGAACCACGAGTGGTGCTGTAGAAGGAATTAATAATAAACTCAAGTTAATTAAAAGGATTGGATATGGGTTTCGGAATTTTAGCAATTTTAGATTACGCAGTTTATTAAATTGGCACTTTACTATTAACACTCCATAAAATTAGCCGAAGAACCAAAAAAAATCCTTGTTTGTATAATAAAGGTTTACTTTATAAATAGTCTTTTAGGTTGTGAAAGTGATCTCTTATTTAGAAGTAATTTTGTAATATGTAAAACGTCATTATACTGTAAGTTTGCTAATTTTCACTAATTAAAAATCAATAAATGTACGGCAATTAATAATAATCCCAATTGTGCAATCTTGCTAATTAACAATGGAGCTAAATATGAGCTATAAAACTTTCGAAGAGCCAAATATTAACAATGCCCTTTATAGCAACCAAGTTTGGCTATGTGATCAGATTAAGCTAGACATCCTACTAGTAGGTCAGCATACTGAACTTTTAGAACGTCCTTACCTGACTAAGATTACTGACAGCTATTCTCGCTGTATTATGGGTATTCATTTAAGCTTTGATACACCTAGTAGTTCTCAAGTCGTTGCTCTAGCCTTACATCATGCTATTTTGCCAAAGCAATATGGTGCAGAATACAAACTCAATTGTGAATGGGGAACATATTGTTTTCCTGAAAACCTTGTTACCGATAGTGGTAAATATTTTCGCTCTAAAAACTTCAAGCAGATTGCTCTTCAACTAGCATTGAAATGCCATGTAAGTAATTTTCTGACTAGAAGGGGAATCGAAGAAAGTAGTTTCTGGATAATTGACAGAGAATTTTTGTCTCAATTGCCTGGATATTTAGGTTCCAACATTCAGGAACATCGGAGTACAGCACAGGGAACAGCTTACTTGACTTTACAGGAACTAGAGTTGCGGCTAGTTCGTTACATTGTTGATGTTTACAATCAACAACCTGATGATCGAACACAAGATCAGGCAAGGTTCCAAAGATGAAAACAGGGTCTCTGCTCTACCACTTATAACTAATAAGCAAGACTTAAAGCCTTCTAGTGGTTCTACTCGAAAAAGTCAAGGTCGAATTTTCATAACTTCCAGTTCCTAGTGGTTGCATAATTCATTCTTTAAAAGATGCAGGACCTAAAAGTTGCTTAAAGTCTGTCGGTTCGCGCATAAAGTGATTTTGACAACGAATTTATAAGGGTTCCAGACGCAGGATTTCGCGCATAAAGTGAAATTGGCGGTTTAAGTCGGGCAAATTCGCGCATAAAGTGTGGTGCTGTCGCGCATAAAATAAAATTTTGTCATCAAACAGTGTATGGTGGTTGCTTATTAACTCAACAGGCTGCGATCACAGGCTAAAGTACCGCTCACAAACCCTGATTATTCGTTCAATCAACGTTGGAAAATTTCAATTTATGCGCAAAATCACGACGGATCTCAAAGCCTTTCCCTGTAGTCTTTTCAATTTATGCGCGAAATCACAACGCTGAAACCTCTATAAATTCGTTGTTCAAAGATCACTTTATGCGCGAATCCACAGGTCATAGGGGTTTTGGTTCATGTTGTCGCGGATATAGTGCAAATTTGCCGCAGACTAATTGAAAAATTCTGACATAATTCGCGCAGTAGTTGAAAATTTCCGACAATCAGATCATAAAAAGGATGAAGTTGATACTGTACAAGGGTTTTGACTGATAAGTTATCGTCTCGTAAACGCTCAATTATCAAGACTATCAATTTACGAATCTGATTATAGGTGCTGTCACCCGTGACATTGCGCTTAGTATATAGTTTAAGCAGTATAAATTTTACGCTCAGCATTGACAAGTATATACAGTCAAAATTGCTAGCTTATGCTTGTTGTTCCAGCTTCAGTGTCTTTCATAGTCCAGAAATTGTAAAAGCAGCCCAGTAGTAAGGATGAGAGTAGGGCTGTTGAGTCTTGTTCATCGTTATTATCTTACATTGATCTTTAAGCACAAGCTGAAGTGATTTCTTTGTGTTAGAAGCCATATTATCTTCAGGGAACTGAGCGATCCGGGCAATGGCATCATCGAGCGATTGAATCAACTGGTCGCGGGTAGCATTTTTCAGCCACATTTGGGCAGATTGGAGAGCAACCGCAGGAGGCTGACCCGCTTGAAGTTGTTGGTAGAATTCCATCAGCACAAGAGTGGTGGTAAAAGATTCGACTTTCCAAAGAGTGCTGACTACATAGTCAGCACCAGCCTTGAGAAAAGCACTGACAAGTCCAACATATTCATCAGTTATGGTTTGGTTACCTGTGACGGCAGTTTCACAAGCAGCAAGGCAGACCAAACGATAGGAACTTAAATCCAGGCGGATGATCTCGAGTAGAGTCAGTTGGTCAGTACCGCTTAAGAAAAGGCAGGACTGAGCAGGGTTAGCACTGTTGTAAGCACCATGTCCAGTGAAGTGAAAAATTTGATGAGACTGGGTCAGTGCTTGTTGCACATTGGACAAGGTGGCGTCTTGATTCTCAACAACAGCGATAGGAGCATTATAGAAGAATTGTCGAACTAAGGCAGATTCAACTTCAGCAAATGGAAGAAGTTCGAGGGATATAGGTTTGTCATTAACTTGAGGAGTGCTTTGAGGGTTTTCCACAATCAATAGGGAGGACAGTTGCGTCAAAGAAGTTGGAATTGTGGTTTTTGCACTCAGCTTGATGCCCATGTGTGCACTGGGGAGATAGGAGCAACTCAAGTTGTCAAAAAACAAATGAAGGGGAAAACGGTGGAGGTCACGGTGAGGAATCAGAATCAGATGTTGAATACCTTGAGACTGAAGTTCTTGTGCAATCGCACGAATGTTGAGAATTTGCTGGAGGTGTTCGAATTTAGCCTGCATTTGGGTGCGCCAAGGATGCTGTTGTTTATCTCCAACTACGGCACTGCGCTGTTTATCCTTGGAACTGGCATAGTTTCCATAAGCTTGGTTCCAATCCCTAAGCCATGACTCCCAGGCTAAAAGTTGTTGAACAGAGGAACCACGTTGATCAGATTGATCTAAGCCCAGTTGGAGGGCATGGCTGTCAGCCTCTACCAGATTGTTGGAAGACGGAATGAGAATAGGTGCTGATGCACCAGCAAAAATCACAAATGTAGTTAGCGAGGCGGGGCTGAGATGCCAGTAAATAGCAGCAGTGGTGGTTGTCAACAGTTGTTGGATTTGAGCGTAATCGATGGCAGGGATTTCATCAATGTCCAACAGCCAGCGCAAACAGGTATTTTTTCCGGTTTCTGCAAGAGTCAATGCACCTGCAATATTGCCACCCTGGATGGCGATATCGACAGTTAACTGGTTAAAGCCAGCGAATTTAAGGGCAAGTTGTCGTTTCTTGCGCTGTGTCCGGTTGGGGTCGTCCAACATCCTCTGCAACAAGCTAGTTCCCTCCCGTTGTAACTGCTGAGCCTTCTGAATTTCTCTTAAGTCCAGCAATACCCATATCAAGTCTTGCAACACTTCTAAATGCAGTTCTTCAAAATTAGGTGGTTTGAGAGCTTGCAGTGCAGTGTTGTAACTGTCCTCTGCTTTGCGCCAGAAAGAGGATGGGTTGGCGTTTTGTCGCCCTTGGGAATAATGCTCCTTCCCAATGGCATAATGCAGCTTTCCCCAACCTTGAGGGTCAGTGTCGCGGCGAATCGCTTTGTCGAGTTCTGCCTGATAGCTGGCCAATGCTCCCTGGTAGCCTCGCCAATTCAACTGAGGATTGAACTTAGGGGGGTGGTGCAAAAAATCTTGTTCTATCTGTGCTAGCACAGTTGCATCGAAGGGTTGCTGGATTTGAGCAATCAGTTGAGGTGGGGAGGATTGCTGGATTAACTCACCCAGTTGAGGTGGGGGGGATTGCTGAATTTGAGCAATGAGTTGGGGTACTTCAAGATTGGCAAAGGTAGCCAGCAGTTGCTGTGTGCTGGTGTTAAGGAAGGCTTGGAATTGGGCAAGGCGTTGAGCTGAATCGATGGCTTGGAGAGCAGAAATTATCTTTTGTGGGGCATTGTTGACTTCCAAGCGAAATCGCTCGATAAACTGCTGTTGCTCAAAAGTGCTATGAGGACTTGATGAAGCTTTTGCTGCAATGCCGCGGTTTAACCAGGCTAGGTGGTAGTTGGGTTGAAGTTTCAATGCTTGGTCATAACTGGCAATCGCTTCTTCTAATTGCCCTAACTCCTTCAGCGCAGCGCCCCGGTTCAACCAGGCTTGGTGGAAGTTGGGTTGAAGTTTCAATGCTTGGTCATAACTGGCAATCGCTTCTTCTAATTGCCCTAACTCATACAGCACAATGCCGCGGTTTAACCAGGCTTGGTGGAGGTTGGGTTGAAGTTTCAATGCTTGGTCATAACTGGCAATCGCTTCTTCTAATTGCCCTAACTCATACAGCGCAGCGCCCCGGTTTAACCAGGCTTGGTGGAGGTTGGGTTGAAGTTTCAATGCTTGGTCAAAACTGGCAATCGCTTCTTCTAATTGCCCTAACTCATACAGCGCAATGCCCCGGTTGTACCAGGCTTGGTGGTGGTTGGGTTGAAGTTTCAATGCTTGGTCAAAACTGGCAATCGCTTCTTCTAATTGCCCTAACTCATACAGCACAATGCCTCGGTTGTCCCAGGCTTCGTGGTCGTTGGGTTGAAGTTTCAATGCTTGGTCAAAACTGGCAATCGCTTCTTCGAATTGCCCTAACTTCTTCAGCACAAGGCCCCGGTTGTACCAGGCTTGGTGGAGGTTGGGTTGAAGTTCCAATGTTTGGTCAAAACTGGCAATCGCTTCTTCGAATTGCCCTAACTTATACAGCGCAACGCCCCGGTTGTACCAGGCTTCGTGGTCGTTGGGTTGAAGTTTCAATGCTTGGTCAAAACTGGCAATCACTTCTTCTAATTGCCCTAACTCATACAGCGCAACGCCGCGGCCGAACCAGGCTTGGTGGTCGTTGGGTTGAAGTTTCAATGCTTGGTCAAAACTGGCAATCGCTTCTTCTAATTGCCCTAACTCCTTCAGCGCAACGCCCCGGTTGAAGCAGGCTTCGTGGTCGTTGGGTTGAAGTTTCGGTTCCGTGTCTACAGCAATCCCCGAACTTGTACCTGGAGGCGAAGCTGATAGGCGTTCGCTCAATCTTTTCGCTACCTCTGCCAACTCCCCTGTCGCCACCTCTCCCAGTAATCTCAACCTTCTCGCCAATTCTTGCTCTTCCAATCCTGCTTGGGTCAACCATCGTTCACCAAATCCCTGCAGCCACTGCGTCAGACGATTCTTGTCCACATTCCTGCTTGCCAAAAATCCTTGCAGCATTCCCCATGTTCTACCCTCAGCCACCTGTTCTAGTAATGCCATTAAGTGGTTTTCATATTCCAAATCGCTGATTTCATGGGGTGGAGGTGATGGAGTAAGTTTTGGGGTGCGCACAAACCCCCTTTTCATCCAGCGCCAGAGTTTAGCGAAACAGTTCTGCATAACTGGAGAGCAATTAGACTTTGTCTCAATATATCACTTATTATGTTGCTGATTAGCAGTTCTTTCCGAACTCTCACCTCATTACTCTTCCCCTAAACTATTCAACATTCAACCCAGCAAAATTAACACTTCATAATGAATGAGTATTGGCGGGAATATCGTACTTACTTCCATATCTTGAAAAGTTGGGGTATACATGAATCAACAGTATGCAGAATAGTACGCAAGGTCGAAAATATTTTGATTAAGTCGAAAGCATTTCGGTTACCAGGAAAACGCGAGTTAAATCAGGGAGCGTATGAATGGAAAGTGCTAGTAGTAGATGTCACTGAAACACCTGTAGAACGTCCAAAAAAAACAACGTTGCTACTATAGCGGCAAGAAAAAACGTCATACTTTGAAAGCACAATTGGTAGTAGACCAAGCTAGTGGCAAAATCATCTGTACGGCTTATGGAATTGGTCGTATTCATGACTTCCGCTTACTGAAAAATACAAAGGTAAGATTTCACACTTCACAGTTGTGTTTAGCTGACAAAGATTATCAAGGAATTGTCAAAATCCATATTCATAGCTGCATCCCTGCTAAAAAACCTCGTGGTGCTGATTTATTCTCCCACGAACGCCATCATAATCGCCAGTTAGCTCAATTACGTGTTGTTGGTGAATACATCAACCGTCAATTGAAGATTTTTCGTATTCTTAAAGAACAATATCGTAATCGCAGAAAACGTTTTGGTTTGCGTTGCAATTTGATTGCTAGGTTTCTCAATTTTGAACTTGCTCTGTTTTCTTGATTCGTGCACGAGGTCTAATAGAATGATAACTGATAACTGAATCTGGTTGGGTAGCCTGGTAGGTATGAAAGCCGAACGTTTACCCAACTCTATTCACGACATAATTTTGTTGTGAACGATCGCCTTTGGCATTGCCCTTTAGAGCGAGCACTTGCTTTATCTCCAACAGCAGCTACCCTTGCATCATTTCTCAATTGCTACGACTTATTCATCTGGCTGAAAATCAAAGCCCCCGACATTGCAACTACGTTTACACTTCCTGTGGGCATACTCTACGCTGCTCATAGAAAAATGACATTATTTCTTTAAAAATTTCACTTCCTCTGGAAGATGCTTAAATCTATTTCTAGTAAAGGTTTTGGCGATTCTCGTTTGCTTTTAGAAAAAATGACATCATTTACTTTAAAAATTCTACTGCATTAAAAAATGTCTCGAATCCTTGTTCAGTAGGATTTTAAGCGATCCTATTGTGTCCTAAGAAAAAATGACATCATTTACTTTAAAAGTTTTTAGGAAAAATGACATCATTTACTTTAAAAGCCACGAAAAAAAGTTTTTCGTTGAGTAAAGGCTAAAACCATTACCTAGTAAGGACTTGAGCCGATTTTGTTCGCCTTGAAAAAAGTGACAATAATTATTTAAATTGGACAATAATAATTTAATGTACACAGGAGGTAAGCCAAAAGAAGGTGGGTCAAAAATCATAATAAACATACCGTATTTTACTCCTAGTACTCCACCAAGGAGACGATGACAGATATGATCATTCTTCGCATTCCCTTCTCTGCGTGTTCCCATGTCAGTCCCACCTGTCAAAGTTTTCGTGGCGAAGTACTAGGGACTAGGTACTCGCTAGAATCAGTTGTGATTCTTGAAGCGCACGCCGTCCTGTAATTAGCATCTTGACACCACGGGCAGGAGCAAGGGTAACACCTCGACGCCGAGGAGCTTCTGGTTGATGATCCGCTAGTACAAATTGATAGTGTGACATCAGTGTTGCCAATACAAGTTTCATTTCAAACAATGCCAAAGCCTCGCCAATACAGCGACGGGAACCACCACCAAAGGGGATAAATTCGTAAGCAGAAAATTGGCGTTCTAGAAAACGTTCTGGCTTAAATTGCTTCGGTTGTGGATATAAATCTTCACGCTGATGAACTAGATATATACAGCCAACAACCGTTGTCTGAGGCTCTAACACATATCCCATTAGCTCAACGGGTTCTTGTACTACCCTAGCAAAGGTCAACATTCCCACTGGGTAAACCCGCAAGGTTTCATGACAAACAGCTGTGAGATAAGGTAAGCGAAATATACTCATGGGGTCTGGATTTTCTCCCAGGCTATCAAGTTCTTGGAGCAGTTTTTCGCGAACTTCAGGCAAATGATGAATCCAATATAATGCCCAAGCCATGGCTGTTGCCGTGGTTTCATGTCCGGCAAATAGCAGGGTCAATAACTCATCTCGTAACTCTTGATCGGTCATCGGCTGACCTTCTTCATCCCTAGCTGACATTAGTAAGGAGAGGATATCAATACTATTTGGGTTGGGTTTCTCTCGTCGAGAGGCAATTTCAGCATAGAGCAATTGATCAATTTGCTCGCGAACACGTACAAACTTACCCCAAGGACTCCATGCTCCTAGATCCTTTTGCAAGATGGGAAAAAATAGGAAGCTAGAAGTCCTAGGTGAGCGAAATAGATCTAACATTAACGCTGTGAGATGCTTGAGTTGTTGACAACGTTCTCCCTCATACAAGCCAAATACAGCTTCTAAAATAACTTGCAAGGAAATATCCTGCATCGCCGTCCGCGCCAAGAAGGGCTGGTTTGTTGGTAACTGACTGAACACTTTTTCAGTGATCTGACAAATGATCTGCCCGTAGGAACGCATCCGCTCACCGTGAAATGAGGGCATGACCATCTGTCGCCGCCGCTTGTGGCGCTCGCCATCCAGCATAATCACTGAATAGTCGCCGATTAAGGGTTGCAAAATCTTATTTTTTTTGCTGGGAGCAACAAACTTCTTACGATCATTGGCTAAGATTTCTTGAATAGCTTGGGGATGGTTCACGAATATCCAGGGATCTTGGGAACCAACAAGAACAGTTGTGAAAATGTCAGGATGTTGTTGGGCTGCTTTTTCCATATATCCTACAGGATCAGCAACCCATTGGAGTATTTGGAGGATATAAGGAGTTCTCAAACGATTGGGCAATTGCATAAACAAATTAAGTTAATTTGGTTCTTCGGTTCTTTTTATGGAAAACCTAGTTCAAAATCATTGAAAGCCTTATCCTGTAAGGATTTCAATGATAATAATGAACATAATTCTTTACAACCCACGTAAGGGTTTTGATAGAATCAATCGTCAACCACCATAAAAGGGGCGCAAGAGCCGTTAATTTATACTTATGCTCAATATGCAGTCTAACTTTTTCCTCTTGTTATTGACTTAACCGCGTCAATCAATTCCGGGATAGCGATAGAATTCTATCTCCTACTTTCTCTTAGTTAAATTTGACTGCAAAACAAGTTTTTAATACTGGCCAGTAAGTCTTGTAGGTTCACTATAGTGTTCCTATCCCCTTAGTAGAGTGATTTAGGATTTTGTTGGGTTGAACGGAGTGAAACCCAACCTACAGGGTTTTAATGTTTACTTTATAAAGTATCTCTGATCATCGAAATCTTGCCAAGAGTTCCTCGCGGGATAATTCAATGCACAAGCGTGTATATTCCTCTGGTGGTAACTGTAGCATCGGGTCAATGATGCCAGATAATTCCTGATCTAAAGAACCAAAACGAACTTTGAGCAGATTTTCCACAACTTGGCGCTGTCCTTGTTGTAGTCCTTGTTGTAAGAGTGTAGTTTTTTCTAGCTCGTAAACTTCTTTAAAGTTCATAATTATCTCCCTGTCGTCTTCAGTTATGCTTTCTGGATTGGTTTCAACACTGACACGCCAACTAAAAAGTAATTCTATGAGGTTTTGACGTAAGGGATTGTCTAGTGGAAGTGCAGTTACTTCTGTTGCTGCATCTTGTTGGACTTTTCCCCGTCCTAAAAGTCTACACATCAGTGTTTCACTTAACACTGGCAATTCATTAATTGCCACTATCGCTGTTCGGAAAGACTCATGCAGAAAATACACTCCTTGCAGCCATTGTGTTAACTCTAGTTTAGCGCCAAAACTCTCTAACAATGTTTCGGAAGCCGAGGGTGCTAAAATCCACAATCGCGGTAAATTATCCTCTGGTAAAGCAGTTTTTTCTCGTCTTGCTTTGCGCTGCAATTCCCCAAAGTAAGAAAATAGCTTGAGTATGCAATTACGTACCTCTGTTTTGCTTGGCTGATTCCGAAAAGGTTCTAACAAGCAAGTGCTTGCTGTCATCTTACCCAGTAGTCCTAGAGATTCCAGATTCGTTTGGGGTGAAGCCAGGGGGGAAAACAAAATATCTACTTGGCGAACTTCATCGGTCACTTCCCGGCTGACTTCTACTTTACCGAAAGGTGAGAGTAATTCTTCTAAATATTGTTTGGCAAACTGGTCGTGTGGCTGTCGAGTCATTCTGATTGGCGATCGCTTTAGTTTTCAAAGCGATTTTTTTTGATTTTTTACTTTATTTAGCTATAATACGCTATTTTAAGTTATTAATAGATACTTATTGTTTATTGAAGTTCTCTAACAAACTTCCACTCTTTTTTGCTTCATAACAAAGACTCAATCAGATATTTACAACTATTTATTCAACATTGAAGAGTTTGTTGTGAGGGCTGAAGCCCTCATTGAGGACGAATGTCCTCACTACAAATAGGTACAAACAATTACCAGACTATCTCATAATATACAGCTTGATATAATGATTACTATAGAAAAAGCAGGTCTGAATATGTGGCTTTTAACCCAATTAACTCTGAGAGGAAAAGATTTGCAATAATAAACTTAAGCATGCAGCAAATCGCTTCTCACAACCATGGTGAGTCATTTAACAAAATTTCGTTCTTATCTAGATAATGATTATATATCTGGAATTAAAAATGGGGAAAACTATTGTCTGACATGACTTATAGTCCATTTTCCTCTTTCATCGCACCGCAGAGGTCAGGGGTTCGAGTCTCCTATTCTCCATTTGTTGTTGTCGATTAACTCATTGATGGAGAATATCAAGTCAATCAATTCCGGGATAGCGATAGAATTCTATCTCCTACTTTCTCTGAGTTAAATTTGACTGCAAAATAAGTTTTTAATGCTGGCCAGTAAGTCTTGTAGGGCCAGTATAGTGTTCCTAGTTATACAGCAGAAGAAAATTAGCATTAGCCAGTAAGAGATTAAGCCGATTTTCTTTGCCTTGAGAAAAGTGACAATAATTATTGAAATTGGACAATAATACTTTAATGGACCGAATCAGTCTGAAAAAATGAATGACGATTAGCTTATTTTATGGCACATATAAAAAACAGCGAACAGGAATCTAACCAGAAGACAGAGTTCTTCAGGAAGCAGTGGAAAATTTATCAGAAAGTGCTAAATAACAATTACATGGGACACCGCGAAATTTATCGGACACTACATGAATTATTAGTTAGCTACTTTCAAAGACCGTTTAAAATGCTGGACTTAGGGTGTGGCGATGCCAGCTTTACAAGTCTGGCTTTATTAAATACCAATATTGCTTCGTATCATGGTGTAGACCTGTCCATACCTGCATTAGAGATTGCCAAAGAAAACTTGGCAAAAATTCAGTGCAACATCACTTTAACTCAAGGTGATTTCTCTGATAGTGATTCTTTTTTAGCATCATACCCACAAAATAAAGTAGATGTCATTTTAATCTCTTTTGCCCTCCATCACCTTCATCTTGAGCAAAAGTACTATTTTATTGACCAGCTTCAAAACTGCCTAGTTTCAGGCGGTATTTTGATTCTGATTGATATTATCCGTCAACATGAAGAAGACCGAGCGACTTACATTAGACGTTACCTAGATGGTGTACAACAACACCCGGATTTCTCACAAGAGTTGAAAAAAGAGGGGTCAAAAACTGCCACAATGTAGATTTGAAAAGAATTCCAGCAGCTTTGTTGTATGACCCCCGATAAAAACCAT
>JAJPJF010000364.1 GCA_021324415.1 Nostocales cyanobacterium Centralia_MAG_434 | reverse complement strand
TCCGTAGGAGGGTCTTCAGTGGGGGTGACAGCTTCGGGAACAAATCCTGGAATTGTGGGTATTTCCGTAGGAGGGTCTTCAGTGGGGGTGACAGCTTCGGGAACAAACCCTGGAATTGTGGGTATTTCCGTAGGAGGGTCTTCAGTGGGGGTGACGGCTTCGGGAACAAATCCTGGAATTGTGGGTGCTGTAGTCGGAGCTTCTTCAGGAGAAGTCACTGCTGGTATTGGTTTCGATTCCTCTCTACGACCTCTAAACAACCACCAAAGCAAGGCACCTAGCAAAGGAATTGCCAGTAGCCAGAGCAACCACCAAGGAAATCCTCTATTCACTTCATCAGTAGCCGCATTGGTAGCCGCACCAGTTCCTGGAACCAGGGCAGTGTTTATAGAAGTTGTGGGTCTAGAAGTTGTTGTGTCAGGTGCAGTTTGAGGGACAGAAGACACAGCAGCCGTAGGGCTGGTTTCTGTTTCCGTTTTCTTGGCTAGTTGAATAACTTCTTGACCTGGTTTTGAGGTGGCAAACCCGAGAAAAGCTAGTACAGCCGGATCGGAAGTCCCTTGTTTATAAACGTAACCTCGTGGCTGAGAGTAAGGATAACGCGGATCAGTAGGTAGAGTTTTGTGCATAGGGATGATCCGGACATTGTCCTGATTTAACACTTGGCTAATGATCGCATAGCCAATTCCATCCTTATTCAGTTCTTTGATGACTGTTGCCGTGTCGTCCTGAGATACATGTGTAGTCATTGCACCATTTGTAAATGGTTTTGCTTTGAATACCTTATATTGGCTCAATGACTGTCTGGTATCACTCGATTCAGGGCGATCAATAAAACGAATGCGACCAGGTGTTCCACCAACTTGCGACCAATCAGTAATTTCGCCTCGAAAGATTTTGGCAAATTGCTCAAAGGTTAAATTGCTTTTGAAGGGGTTATTGGAACCAACAATGATGGCAATTTTTTCGCGACTCAAAGGGGTTTCCACAAGTCCCTGTGCCTTCTCTTGAGCAGTCAAAGGACGTCCTACAGCCGCCACACTAATGTCACCCTTCAACAACGCTTTCAAGGCTTCATCTGTTCCACTTGATGCCAGATCAACCTTTGTGCCAGCAAACTTTTCCTCAAAGCGTTTTTTGAGAGTTTCGTTAGTCACCGTCATGCTGCTAGAGCCATCGACTTTGACTGTAGTGCCACTGGCTAGGGAACTAGGTATGGGGAAAGCTGGAGGACTCGAGGATTGAGCAAGAACAGAGTCAGCGATCGCCTTCACTGTAATGAAGTTGGGAGTAGCACCCAATGCTAGCAGAATGGCTGAGAGGTTAATAAGCTTTTTCTGGGGGTAGACCATCGTTCTGTCTCGTTTCTGGTGCGTGGACAATGTTTCATCCAATCTGTGGGGGTTAAATTCGCACGACCGAAAGATGCAATTCTCCCTCGTTATCATCCAAATAGGTATCAAAGAAAAAGGCGCAAAGGGTTGCTGGTTCGAGCACTTCTAGGGTGAGGGTATCATCATAGCCATTTAAAGATGACCAAGTTGCGCTAACTTCTGTATTAGTTTTTTTGTTGATAAACTTGCCACCATAGATCCAAAGCAACACCAAAGGTTCACCTAGTTGACGATCGCCCACTGCATAGCTAAATGATCCACTACGGATCTTAATTACGTTGGTACCTGCCTCTAGTGTTGTTGACACAGAGATTTCTTCCTGGAGCCTTTTCATAGCTTCCGCATCTAGTAGGTAACAGTTGCGCTTGCTATGAACTTTCAGATCTGTAACTACACACCCTTGCATGGTTTAATCTCGCTGTTAATTTAAAGTTTTCCGTTTTTTCTAAAGTGAGTTTACTAAGTGCAATTTATCCTAAAAGAGGAAAGAATGTGCACATTTTACGGAAATGTGGAGAAATTCCCAAGTGTTCTCTAATACATTTCTATAAATAAAAATCCTATCAAATGTGATAGTAAGAACGATACCAATCGACAAATCGTGGAATCCCCACCTCAATAGGGATTGTGGGTTTGAAGCCAAAGTCTTGCGCTAAATCTTGTACATCCGCGTCAGCGACAGGAACATCACCTGGTTGGAGCGGAAGTAGATTTTTTTTCGCTTTTTTACCCACGTAATTTTCTATGACCCCAATGAAGTCATCCAAGTTCACAGACCTTTCACTACCAATATTATAAATTCTGTAAGGAGCATGACTTGTGCTCGGATCTAATGTTGCATCTAAATTGGGTTGAGGAATCCTATTTTGAATCCGAATAATTGCATCGATAACATCATCAATATATGTAAAGTTACGCTGCATTTTACCTTGGTTAAAGACATTGATTGGCTGATCTGACAAGATAGCTTGAGTAAATAAAAATAGAGCCATATCTGGTCTTCCCCAAGGACCATAAACAGTGAAAAAGCGTAGACCTGTTGTAGGTAAATTATAGAGATGGCTGTAAGAATGAGCCATCAGTTCATTAGCCTTTTTTGTCGCTGCATATAGGCTAATAGGATGATCTACATTATCATGAGTAGAAAAGGGTCTCTTTTTATTAGCTCCGTAAACTGAACTGGAAGAAGCAAAAATTAAATGCTGTATCGATGTGTGACGACAGCTTTCAAGAATATTGACAAACCCGATCAAATTACTATCTACATAAGCATGAGGATTGGAGAGCGAGTAACGAACTCCAGCTTGAGCAGCTAGGTGAATTACCTTGGATGGAGATTCACGGACAAATAGCTCAGCTATGTTTGTGCGATCGCTAATATCCAATTTAGAAAATCGAAAGTTCTGATAATTTTCCAGCTGAGCTAATCGAGCTTGCTTCAAATTGACATCATAATAGTCGTTCAGACTATCGATACCAATAACTTCTTCACCCATTTTCAACAGCTTTTGGCTCAAATGAAAGCCAATAAAACCTGCAACTCCAGTGACCAGAATTTTGCTCATAGATCGACTAAACTAAAGACTCCAATAGACAATATTAGTAGGTAGATCTTTTGGTTCGAAAACTGATTTAATATCCATCAAAATTCCCCCTGGCCGAAGATAGTTTAGTAATTCATGTTTGATGCTCTCCAAATATTGCCGATGAATGACAGCCAACACGACGACATCTAAATCGGTAAAGCTCACCCAGTTAGTTAGCTCAATTCCATACTCGCGCTTTGCTGCTTCAGGATCTGCAAGTGGATCGTGGACTATTGGATAGATACCAAACTGCTCGAGTTCTCTAATCATTTCAGGAACTCTGCTATTCCTTATATCTCGAATATTTTCCTTAAAAGTTAGCCCTAAGATACCAACACGAGCGCTTTTAAGTGGTTTATTGCCATGAATTGCTAGGAGTTTAATCAACCGCTGAGCTAGAAAGATACCCATATTATCATTAATTCTGCGTCCAGCTAAAATCACCTCTGGATGATAACCAACTTCCTCAGCCTTAGCAGTTAAATAATAAGGGTCAACTCCAATGCAATGTCCTCCTACAAGTCCTGGTTGAAATGGTACAAAGTTCCATTTTGTACTAGCTGCCGCTAAAACATCAGCCGTACGAATGTTGAGTTTATCAAAAATTAATGCGAGTTCATTCATCAAGGCAATATTCAAATCTCTTTGAATATTTTCAATCACTTTTGCCGCCTCGGCTATTTTAATGGAGGATGCTCGGTAAATACCACCATCAATAATTTTTTCATAAACTCTAGCGATTCTGTCTAATGTTGCCGCATCTTCCGCAGAGATTACTTTCACAATTTTGGAGAGGGTATGTTCCGGATCACCAGGGTTAATTCGCTCTGGTGAATAACCTAATTTGAAATCTATTCCTTGTCGTAAACCTGAAGCTTGCCCTAGTATAGGTCCACAAATTTCTTCTGTGACTCCTGGATAAACAGTAGATTCATAGACAACTATATCTCCAGGCTTGAGAACTTTCCCAATAATTTGGGATGCACTAATAAGTGGACTCAAATCAGGACGATGATTTTTGTCAATTGGTGTAGGAGCAGTCACAATAAAGAAGTTGGCTGATGCTAAATCTTTAGAGTCACTCGTAATTTTTAGAATAGCGGGGTTAAAAGCTCTAGAAGAGATCTCTCCACTTGGATCAACACCATGTTGCAGTGAATTCACTTTGTTAACATTGATGTCATATCCAATGGAGCCGGGAAATTTTTCTGCTAATGCTAAAAATAAAGGTAAGCCAACATAACCAAGACCAATAACTGCTATTTGTTCTCTCATATTTATTACGTGCATGAAATGTCTTGGTTTTTAAAAATCTTTAAAGTAGGAATTGAAAACCAAGATTTTTCTTTGAATTCTGTTTACTTTTAGCACGCTATTAGAGAGTTTGTCTCTGTTGGGGGTATTGTTTTTCATAAACCACCTGACCATAGTCCAATTTTATGATTCTATCTGCTATGTGAAAATAGCGATCATCGTGACTAATGACGAGTACAGTTTTGCCTTTATCTCTTAGATCTGGTAATAACTGAGTATAAAAGATTTCCTTAAATACTGGGTCTTGGTCAGCAGCCCACTCATCAAATAAATAAATTGGTCGGTCTTCTAAGTACGCAGTGAGTAAAGCCAATCGTTTACGCTGTCCTTGTGAAAGAGCAGTGGTGGACAGTTTCCCATTGATCACTTTGACTTTATGGTCTAGCTGAAGTAGCTTTAAGTACTCTTGGGCTTGAATATCTATATCTATGTCTATGTTTGTATTTTCCAACCCTGCAAGCTCATCAAACAAATAGAAGTCAGCAAACACGACTGAAAAATGTTGACGATACCACTCGCGATTCTCGTCGTCAATCAGTTGATTGCCCAACCAAATTTCTCCAGAATCAGGAATATAAAGTCCGGTGATCAGTTTAGCGAGTGTGGATTTACCACTGCCATTACCACCTACAATAAATACTAGTTCTTGGCGATAAAACTTCAGGTCTATAGGACCCAAAATAAAGTTGCTATCTTCTCGTTCTTGAGTGTAAGTGTGGGTGACTCTCTTAAGTTGTAAACTATCCCAGGAAAAGTTAAATACAGGTGGAACTGTTGAGACTTCAGCTCGGTTAGCTAAAGATAAACCTAGAGACTCTATCTTTTGCAAGGCAACACCAGCTCTTATGAACTTGGGCAAGTTGTTCACGATATTGTCCATCGGCAACATCAAGTAGGTAAAAGTCAAGATGTAGCCAGAGAGAGTTTGGGAACTGATATCGATGATATTGGGAAGTGCAAACAGTACAAACCCAATGGCGAAAAAAAGCAGCAGTCTCCCCCAGCTAATACTTGCTGAAAAAAGGGTTAGTCCATGAACATTGTGACGCCGTAGATCGGCTGCTGTTGTCCTGAGGTCATGGTTAAGGAAGCTTTGACGCCGTCCATAATGTAACTTAAGCTCTTTGATTCCTTCAGTAATGGTACGGAAATGCTGAAATAGAATATCTTGTTCTTCACGGGCAAGAGTGAGGAATTTTTGCCCTTTTTTCAACATCCACTGATTGGTGGCAACCGCTACCAGCATTAAGCATAAAACCATCACAAATACTGTCCAGGAAAGCCAGGTAATGTAGAGTAGGCAACCTAAAACGATCGCTATATCAATACAGAGGAAAGGAATATCATAAACAGCATTGGCAACTGACTGTACGTCCTCGGTGAGAGTGGCTAATAGTCGAGGATTCCCTAGCTGTTCTAGATGCATCAACTCAGAAGCCAGAATCTGGTGACTCAAGCGCATTCGTAATTGGAAGACAGCATTTTGAGACAAGCGAACTAGCATCACTTGAGAAATAATACTGGTAACAAGTGCAACTAAAGCAAGCCCAACAAAACCCCATGCTATAGATGCTATGCGTGAAGTGTGACTCAGATTTGCCGCGTTGCTAATCAGGGCAATCAGACTAGCACTACTGCTGCCACTGAGAAGTCCGGTGATGATAGCGATCGCCATCATTCCCCAAGAAGAACGCAAAAGAAAGTAGATCAGATTCATATCGGTCGATTGTCAGCCAATTATTAGTTTGCGCTCCTAGGGGACAAGTAAATTAAACACATAATGGGTTGATTGCAACCTAATTTAATTTTGTTCCCACTCCCAAGGGAGATGTAATATCATACACTTAAGAACGTTTCGATGATAATATCACTCCTCATTTCGCTTGGGCTGTTGCGTGCTGATACTATTTAGATCGTCACAGATGTGAATGCACAAATTATCTATAGTTAATGTAAATACAATCATTCAAACAAGCGTCTAGCCAAGGGTGGGGAGTTGGGAGTTAGGAGTGGGGAGGAGCCACTGCGTTGCGGAGGACAGTCGCGTGGGCGGGTCTCCCGACTTGAGCGAACTGTCCGTTGAGGTTCCCTCCGTTGTAGCAAGTGGCGTTGGGGAGTAGGGCATAGGTAGAAAACCAGCAATTCACATTCCAAAACAGATAGTTGGCCTTTCCGCCTACTGACTTAAAGGCAGACTAGTGTTTGCAACACGTCTTACTAAGTGATGAAGGCTGCAGCCCTCAACAAGAAGTTTTTGGCATTATCGTAACATTTTGCCAACCCTGCATCTGCTATGGCAATACTTAATCATTCGTGAAAAATGAGAATCCCGGTTTCTCCAAGAAACCGGGATTCTGGGACTTTTAATTTTTACAACTTATCTTGGATTGCTATAGTTAACCAAATGCTTAACTATAGCTCTCTTACTTTTGTTGCTGATACGAAGAGAGCGCTTCAGTGCAATCCCACCTGTGAAAATGGTGATACCTAGGATACCTAACAGTGAAGAAGGTTCAGGTATAGGCGTTACAGAAAAAGAGGAAAGGGGATAACCTGTATAGTTGCTACCAACAGAACTTATTTCTATATCATCATACGAATGAAATACATTGTATGACAGACCACCTGCAGTGTAAGCGAATCCATATTCATCCAATTTTTGGGAGTTCGCGAATAAAAAATTGTCATTATCAAGAACTGTATTTGGAGACAATAAAGAGTCAATTTGCACTCCATTCCTTGTCCCAGTGATATTTGTAATCTGATAACTAGTTGTAGTTGGGTCGTAGGCATTAGTTGTGAAGACCCCACTAGCAGTGACAGTGTCTTTCGGGTCAAGCACACTCGTCCCAGAGTAGGAAAAATTAAAAGTAGCAGCCGTAACAGGAGTAGCTCTGACAGTTGTTGTCAAAAAGCAAACGATACCGGAGATGATGACTGCTAGTTTTTGGTCAACGTTCATTCAATCCTCACTTTGAATTCCAAACAACATATCGGGCAACAGCTACGCTAGGACCTCGTAAGGTAGCATCATGTCGTTATCCTCGTGATTTAACATGTGACAGTGCCACACATAGCGCCCAGTAAATGAGTTGCCGAATGGCAGGTTCGCTGCAGCTTTCGCACCGAATGGAACAATGATACGGACAACCTCGAATGGGTTGACTACCACCGTATCTTTCCAACCAGCCTCGTTAGACGCTGGTGATGTTGCAGGACCAGTTGTATAGGGGGTAGGGTCGAGTGGCGGGTAACCAGACGGCACTGTTGGTCCACCAATGGCATCATCTATAAGTACTTTACGCGGACCAGTGGCATTATATGCTACTATGTATTTCTCATAACTAATCGGTTGTCGGTTGAGGATCTGAAACGGAACCAAATGCAGATGTAGTGTGTGAGAAAATGGCTGTAAATTGATGATGTTCCACTGCTCAACAGTATCTACACGCGGCTGTTCCATCAATTCTGGGTAACTACTTGCTTCATGCCAGTAGACTCTATTGAGTAAGAGTGCTAACACATTATTGTTAGAGTCAGAGACTTCTATGAGTGTTAGAAAGCGTTGTCGCACTGGCTGAGTAGCAATCGGTGTGATCAGTGGTTTGTGCAATCTTAGTTGATTGGGAATCGCCTTAGGAGCAGCAGCAACTTGATTGACTGTAAATTGCATAATTTCGGGTAGCTTAGCGTATAGCTGGTCTATGACCGTAGCTAAACCCTTTGGATAGGGTGCAGCTGCATCATTTTGCAAAACAATCTTGTCTCCTGGCAAACTGCTGGAGAAGTCAATCAGTACATCAGCCCGTTCGCCGGGACCAAGCAGCAGCTTAGACAAATACACTGGGGCATTCAAAAATCCTTGGTCAGTGCCAATCTGGATGAGCAGTTGCTGTGATGACAGATGGAGTCCGTAGAATCGAGAGTTTGAAGCGTTGACAATTCGGAAACGATATAAGGTTCGGTCAACATTGAGATTTGGCCATGCCTTGCCATTGACGAGGGAGACATCTCCATAAAATTCATGTTCCCAGTGGGCTGGAAAGTACGGTGAGCCATCAGAGTTGAAAGAATAGTCTTGCAAAACCAAAGGCACCTCATAAGGTGCTCCTGCTGGTATACCAAGTGGCCCATTGCCACCTACAGGATCGTCGGCATCTCTAATCAAGTAGAATCCAGCTAGTCCAGCCTGAAGGTTGAGAGCAGTCATCCCGAGCGAATGGTCGTGATACCACAAATTTGTAGCTTCTTGATTGTTATTGAAGTTGTACACATAGCTCTGTCCGGGCAGGAATGTGTCTTCTGGGTAACCGTCACTTCTGGCTTCGGCGTTACTGCCGTGTACATGTATGACTGTGCGTGGATTTGTTGCATCGGAGGCTCGTATGCCATGCAATGTTGTGTCGATAGATCCAGCAAGAGGGTGTAGACCGAGCTGATTAACTGCAGTAATACTAATTGGTGTCCCTCTTGTCACCTCAAAAGTTGGACCAAGATATGGCAATCCACCGTAGCCCCAAGTGGTTCTAGCTTCTAGGCTGCTATGGAACGAGTGGGAACCCGGTGCTATTGTCAAGGTGCTAGGAGGTGGACCTGCAAACGAGATGGGTAGAGGCTCCGTAAATTTTGAAAGTGGCGGGGAAGCAGCATAGGTTTTCTTACTTCTGAGAAACTCAGGCAGTAAAAGTCCAGCACCTAAGCCTGCACTCGCTAATAAAAGTTGTCTTCTAGTGAACATTATGACTCTAAAGATTTAGTATGACGCAGTTTTTGATTTCTGTTGCCGTGCTGCTCGCGATCGCACACTCAAAGAGTAGGCAATGAAAGCATCTTAGTTTTGTTGATATCGTTAGTGAATGTTTGATAGCTAGTGGTAGAAGTTGGGCATTGGTTTCTTTGTTCTACCTCCTTGGCTGCCAATAATGTACTAAGGGCATGAATGACATGATTGCTTTCTTCTAAAGTGCAGTTAACTTTTTCTTCTAAACAAGCATGGGCTATATTAAACTCATTGATTAGACCATCTCGATCATTGTGCATAACCAACTGTGCCAATCGATTGTAAGTGTTTGCTAGCCTGTAAATCGCTTCACGGCGTTCTTGTGTTGCAAGCATGATATCTACAATCAGTGGTGCAGACTGAGTCAACAAACGGCTTACTAATCCGATTTCTAGACGGAAGGTTGGGCTAGACAAATCTAAGCTCCGGTGGATGTCAATCTCTTGTTCTGCCAAGAAAACTCCCAAGCTAAATGTCACAAAGTTGCGGATTGCCTGAATACTGACCATAATCTGGTCATGCTCTTCTGGTTCACAGACAATCAATTTTCCTCCGTCATGCTCAATCAACTCCAATAGCCATTGGAATGATTCATCCTGACGACCCGGACAAACCACAACATTTTGCGACAAAAAGGATTTGATACCAGGACCAAACATTGGATGCAGACCCATAACAGGTCCACAGTGGTGTTCAAGCATTGCTTGCACTATTGGAGCCTTAATACTAGCGATGTCAGCTAAAGCAGTTGTTGGAGCTAGGTACTTAGCAGCTTTTTGGATCACCTCTATTGTGCATTCAATAGGAACACACACTAATACCAAATCCGCTCCATTGAGTAGCAACTCTGCGTGGTCCCAATCACGGTGTGTCAGAATACTAACGTGATGACCTGCTGTGGATAGCTGCTGGGTGAAAAAGCGTCCCATCATGCCACTTCCACCAATAATAGTGACTTGTCGTGGCTGACTCTCAATTGCAGGTGAAGATCTACTGCCAATTACCCCAGCACAGCCTATGACCAAGTTTTTCCAAATCGACTCTGGCACACCAGCTTGAGCTAGGGATAATGAAACATTTGTGAATTGCTTGTCTAGAGAAATAGGTTGTGATTGAGCCATGGCTGTGATTCTTTTGCCTAATAGCTCAATCAATTCTTGATCAATTTCCTGGAGCTTATTTTGTAACATGAGACCTTATCTCAAAGGTAAAGTTGAATTAAGTGACACCTCAAACAGCCCTCGCTACAGCACTAATGCCAGATCTGGGCGTAACCGCGCTGCATCACGCAGATAGACATGGCGTAATGCACTCTGAGGTAAAGGAGTGTTGAGATGAATAAGCACCCGAATACAATGGTTCAAGCTATTCACAACCTGCATTTGCTGCACATCTAATAGAGGAACTTGGTCCCAACCTGAGCGCCGACGTGCTACGGCTGCAGGAAATATCGCATCCAAGTCAGGAGTGACAGAAAAAGTGACACTAACAATTTCAGCCGGCTCTAAAGAATTTTTAGTTTCTAAGGCATCTAAGAGCTCGTCTACAGCCTCAACAATTGCATCTACACAATTGTGGCTAACTGTAGTTGCACCTCTTAGTCCGCGCACCCGCCATCGAACTGCTGTGGCTGAGGCGCTCAAATGTTTGTATATGTGAGTGGAAAAAATGCTATTATCCATATTCATTATTCATTTAATGTGACTATGAGAGTTATTTGCTCAAGCTTTTCGTCTAACTCTGAGAAAAAGCAAAGGTAGGTAACTAACCAGAAAAATTAAGGTGCTGTAGCGAAACATGTCGCTGTAGGCTAAAGTTGCTGCCAAAGCCTGTGGTTTGACATTCTGGTCTATAGGAGATAAATGAAATGCTTGTAGATATTGGAGCATAATAGTCAACCCAGCAATACCCACACTACCTCCTAATTGGTGGAGGAGATTAAACAGACCAGACGCAGATGCTCTTTTAGCTTTGTTAACATTGCCTACAGTCGTTGAAGACATCGGCACAAATACTAAACCCAAACCAAGTCCTCGCCAAATCTGAGGCCAAAATATATCCCAGTAGCTTGATTGCGGTGTTAAATCGCTCAATTGCCAAGTGCCACCGCTGCAAATAGCAATTCCTATTGCGATTGGAATACGGGGATCTAGACGATCAGCCAATAAACCTGCGATCGGCATCACTAAAGTAGTTGCCAATGTTCCTGGCATCAGAACCATACCTGTTTGCAGGGAGTTGTAATGTAGGATTTGACTCAGAAACAATGGTGTGATGAACAATATCGCAAAAAGCATAAAACCAGTGAGAGTTCCGAGAATATTGCCCGCGATAAAAGTTCGATTTCCAAATACTGTTAAATCGATAATGGGATAGCGAATCACCAATTCCCACCATACTAGACACGTAATAGCCACAACCCCGACTAGCAATAGGCTAACGATTAGCTTAGACTCTAACCAATTTTGCCGTTGCCCATTTTCTAGAGCATATTGCAAGCTAGATAAACCAATGATTAGGGCAATAAGACCAACCCAGTCAAACTTTCCTTGGGGTTTATTGAGATAAGGCGGATTGTGAATAAATAGAAACACCATCACCGCAGCGATAATTCCAATTGGGACATTGATAGCGAAGATAGCGCGCCAGCCAACAGTGGATGTTAAATAACCTCCCAATACAGGACCAATTGTTGGACCGAGAAGGACTCCTAGACCCAAAATGCTCATTGCTTTACCGTGTTGTTCTTGGGGAAATGTCTCTAACAAAATTGCTTGAGCCGTTGGCAACAAAGCTCCTGCCCCTAATCCTTGAAGGATACGAAAAAATACAAGTGTTGGTAAATTCCAAGCTAATCCACATAACAGAGAGCAGACTGTAAATAGGATGATTGCTCCTGCGTAAAACTTTTTGCGACCCCAAAAAGCATTAAGATAGCCAGTTAGGGGCATAACAATTACATTACTAATAATGTAAAAAGTGGCTAACGAACTAATTTCATCAATTGAAGCTCCTAAATCGGTTTGGATTTGAGGAATTGCAATGTTAACAATAGTGGTGTCCATCACTGCAATTATGGAACCTAGTAGAAGAGTTGCTGTTACCAACCACTTATTAATATGTGGGTTTGGAATAGATAATTTTTCTTGAGAAGATACAGGAGAAAATTTCTCTTTCATGCTCATCTTATAGACTGTTAAAGTCAAAATATAGACATTGATAAGGCATTTTTATAAAAAAATTCGTAGTCAAAAATGATGCACCTTGAGATTTAAGTGAAACCTAGAACATGCTATGCACTCTGGCTGAGTTTAGATGTTTTCTAATTCATCATTAATTAGACATAGATGTTATTTGTCTGTGCTGGCGACGGCAGACAATCCATGTACCTACTGCACCTATCACCAACAATGCATACACAGATGCAGATTCAGGAACTTTCTCAATTCGAGTTTGCACAGTCCCTGTGAAAGCTTTGTCACCAATTGAATTGGGAAAGTCAACATTTGGATAGATATCAACTGTTGCTGTACTGGGAACAGTCAATGGTAGCGCTTGGGATTCCCCAAATGTCCCTTTTGGGTAATGAAAATAATTTAATAACGCGAATTGAGACTCCCGTTGAATTGCTCGCGCCTCCAAAACAAAATCGTCAGTTTCAGGTGCTGTAATACCATCACCTTGGCGTACTAAAAAAACAAGCGCATTAGCAGTTTTACCTTGGTAAACACCTTTGTTACCCAAATCAATTCTGTAATCACGAACTGCATCAAAATATATTGTAGAGACGGGTGAGTCTTGAGTACCTTGGGTAGAGTCGTCGTAGATAAAGTACCCGCTTGCGCTATTACCCTCGAAGCTATATTTCAGCAAGGCAGCTTGAGCAATATCTGAACCAAAGCCAGCCAATGCGAGAAATGTAGCAGCGCTGGTAACAGCTGCTATTGATAATTTTTTCAACAGAGCCATGAGAGTTCTCTTGACAAAAGATTGTTTGTAAATCCAGTTGGTGTTTCAGAAAGTTGGCAAAGAATTAGCTACTGCAATGTCTAAGCCATCAGTTTAAGTTGTCTTTGTCGGTGCTGATAATGACGCAGGATAAACCAAGCTCCTACTCCCAACAATGCAAACAAAGAGGCTGATTCCGGAACTTTTTCAATCCGAGTTTGTACAGTTCCTCTAAATAGAGTCTCGCGCCGATCTGTAGCTAACGCATTTGGTTTGACATCAATTATGGCGGTACTAGGAACACTAGTGGGTAACTTGGTAGATCCACTTAATGCATCTTTTGGATAATAAAAATCTGCTAAGAAGGTGTACTGAGATTGTGGCTGTCGCTCCGGACCTTTGATCTCCAATTCAAAAATGTCAGATTCAGCTTCACGAGGTATGTTGGGGTCTAAATCAGTACGAGCAAAAAAAACATTAGCTGCACCAGTCGTTCCCTGAAAAACACCCTTGTCGCCTAAGTCAACTTTGTACTCACGGACTGCGCCAGGATAGAGATTGCTGTTTAGTGTTGAGGTGTAAGCCGGATCTGGAGCGGTTTCAGTTTCATAGATAAAGTAACCGTTCGCACCTTCGCCGGAGAAGTTGTATTGAAACAAAGCTGCTTGAGCAGAATTGTTGCCAAAGCCTCCTAATACTAGAAATGCAGCAGTGCTAGTAACAGCAGTCAATGATAATTTTTGCAACAGAGCCATTTGATTTATTTAGACAGTAGATGGATTGGTAGGGAAAAACTTGGAAAAATGCTATTGACTCAAACTTTGTGAGATTAGGCTAGTTGAGAGCGTTGACGACGATAGAAGATTAACATGACACCCCCCACTGTCAATAACGCCAGTAATGATTTTGGCTCAGGAATTCTCTCCAGCTTAGTTGTCACTGTTCCCTCAAACGTATAGTATCCCGTTGTATTAGGAAAGTCCCAGTATGGGTATGCTCTGACTCTTGCTGTGTTCGGAAGGCTCGTTGGTAGATCACCCACAGGTGATAAGGTTCCCTCAGGGTAACTAAAGCGAACTGATAAGCCATATTTCTGACCACGAGCAGCTTTAGGGATGAAAAATATAAAGTCATCCTCATTATTGCCTTCATAACCTAAACTTTCGGGGCGTGAAAGATAGACAATATTTCTGGCTTCATTAGTTGGGTCTGACTGCAATCCTTTCTGACCCTGCTCAAAAATTTGCCCTTCAGTCCCTGCAAAACTAACAGAGTAGTTTTCCACAGAAGCATAGTGCTCCCACGAAATTTCAGTACTCGGTTGACCAGGAGCTTGGCTTTTCGGAGTTGTGTCATCAAAAACAAAGCTCCCACTAGCTCCATCACCCTCAAAGCTAAATCTAAACAGGGCAGCTTGGGCAGTAGTGCCAACTGTTCCTAACCCTCTTTTGTCACTCTCGCTATAGTATAATCAGTGACAAACGCGCTTAAGCTAGGTCTAGACTATGGTAGAGCCTCGTCAACCAATATCAACAGTCAAATTTA
>JAJPJF010000546.1 GCA_021324415.1 Nostocales cyanobacterium Centralia_MAG_434 | reverse complement strand
GAGTGCATCCATTTTTGACTATATTATTAGAGTTGCATTTAGGACAGTGCATAGCTCCTGTGTTGAACGACACTTTCTTATTTTAGCATTACTATGCATTACTACCCATCAAATAAATCCTTAGGAGTATACTCCTCACGTAGTAAGAATCTGTTGATACTATCATGCGATAAATCTCCCATTATTTCTGCTAAACGACTGCATCCTGGGTATTTTGATTCTGTTAGTAAAAACCAAGTATAAGTGTTCAGGTCACACTTAGCTGTAGATGGCTTCGTCGTCGCTGTGATTGTCTTACTCCGCGCATCGGCTCTGGATATGAATTATCTCTCTTTCCAGTCTCATCTGGACTAACGTTCGCGCAGCGGCGGCTTCCGCATCGCCTGTTTTTTCTGATTCCTTTTACTGCATATCTTGCCAAATTTGTCAATGCGTAATTCCTATGTTAATAAAACCAAGTATAAGTGTTAAGGTCACACTTAGCGGTGGATGGCTTCGTCGTCGCTGTGATTGTCTTACTCCGCGCATCGGCTCTGGGTATAAATTATCTCTCTTTTCAGTCTCCTATAGGCTAGCGATCGCATGTTTTTTCCTGATTCCTTTTACCTCATATCTTGCCAAATTTGTCAATGCGTAAGTCCTAATATATATTAAATATTAAAATAAATAATAAATGTTTGCGTCCGTGTTTTGGACAACGCGCTTTCATCATGATGCGCGATAAGCCGGAGGCTTGACGCTTCGCGTATCGCTCTCTTATTTCAATAAAACAATAGAAATATACGCCTGGAAACTCTCAAAATCCTTGTCCGTCGTTAAGATACTATAACCACGACGGTGAGCCACTGCACAAATTAAAAAATCTGTGTTTGCTCCTTGAATCCCTTTTGTACGACAGGTGTTGTAAAATTCTGCTGCTGTCTCGTAGTCTTCGGCTGTTAACTCTACATCGGGAAAAGCGCGAAGGTAATCTCTAAGGCGAGTAAATTGCTCAACATAACGAATGCCTGAAAGCACCTCTTGCCGAACAGATCCCAACAAAGCAACTTGATCATCAGTAATCAAATTGCGTAAAAGATTGACAACAGGGATTGCTTCTGATGGAGTGTTCCGCCGCAGTGCTAATGACCAAACAGAAGTGTCTACAACAACTCTCATGGCTGTTGTCTCTGCTGTTTGTAATCATAATCCGCGTCATAGTCAATTGTCCCAAACAGGTCGAGTATCATTCGTTGCTTACGACGTTGGACATACTCACGCAATGCTTCTTCAACAACATCACGTTCAGTTTGTTGACCTGCCAAGGCTTTGGCTTCTTGAATTAAAGCTTCGTCGATTGGGATGTTAATGGTCATGCACTTGTTGAGACAAACGGCAGCACTTTAAATTTTACCAACTAAATTTTAATGCCAATCAAGCGAAAACTGGGTGTTTCATAGCATGTAGTATTCTTTTTCTCCAGTACAGTACATAATAGAGTTGTCATTCATCGAATGTAGTGCTGTACAGCCTGGAATTAATTACTGTCATGGCTTCACCTCAATTTAGCGTCCGACTCCCACAAGAACTGGATGAACGGCTCTCTGCATACGTAAAACAAGCTGGCATAACTAAGACTAAGGTCATGCTTGACGCTTTGGCACATTACTTGGGCTGCGCTAATGACGTGCCATTGATACGTAGGGTAATGGAACTTGAGGAAAGAGTCACAGCTTTGGAAGCTCAAGCAGAAGGCAGGTAATAGGAGCAGCAGATATTGTCGCTTGCGCTTACCTAAACCTAAAAAACTAACCTATATGCAACAGTAATGCCAACTCCTCAACAGATCAAGCAATTACGAGATGCCCTAGTTAGCGCTTTTCCTGAACGGTCATCACTTGAACAATTATTATATTTTGAGTTAGACAAAAACTTAAATCAAATTACTAAAGATAGCAATTTAAATGTCGTTGTCTTTGAATTAATCAAAATTGCAGAATCTGAGGGATGGCTTGTTAACCTTATTAGCGCTGCACGAAAAGAAAACCCTGGAAACTCGCAGTTGGAAATTATTGCCAGTACATTCAATTTATCGTCCACTTCTTCTGTCAGTAGATCTGCTCCCATAGCTCAAAGTCAACAGCCACAGAAAATCTTAATTTTAGCAGCAAATCCTATTGGTACTAGTCAGTTACGATTAGACGAAGAGTTGCGTGAAATCGAACAAGGTTTACGAGCAGCAAGACAACGCGAACAATTTGAAATTAAGTCGGCGCTTGCTGTCCGGACACGAGATATTCATCGCTATATTTTGGATTTTCAACCACAGATTGTCCACTTTAGCGGGCATGGAGCAGGGCAAGATGGTTTAATATTTACAGATGATACAGGTCAAACAAAGCTAGTTAATGGTGCGGCTCTAGCAAGACTATTTAAGCTGTTTGCTGACCGGATCAATTGCGTTGTACTTAATGCTTGTTATTCAGAAGTTCAAGCAAGAGCAATAGCACAGCATATTAATTATGTTGTTGGGATGAGTCAGGCAGTTGGGGATAAAGCGGCAATTGAATTTGCAGTGGGGTTTTATGATGCTCTGTGGGCTGGAGAATCTATTGAATTTGCACACGAACTTGGTTGTACGCTCATTCAAATGCAGGGGATTTCAGAACAACTGACCCCAAAACTACTGAAAAAATCAATAACTCCTCCTAATGTAAGCTCCGTTAACCCGCCTTCAAATGAAGTTACTGAATCTCGAAGCACAACAAATCTACCGCATGATTTGGATGATGACTTAAGTAGCGATCGCAATGTAGACTATACCCGACTCCGCAATTTATTAAAAGCAGGAAATTGGAAAGACGCCGACTATGAAACCTATTTGGTCATGGTTAAAGTTGTGGGTCGTGAGAATGGTGACTGGATTAGAGATGAAGAACTGTTGAATTTTCCCTGTACGGACTTACGCACAATAGACAGTTTGTGGGTAAAATATAGTAATGCGTGTTTCGGTTTCAGCGTTCAGAAGAAAATTTATTTAGAAGTCGGTGGTATACCTGACGGCAAATATTATCCAGAAGCTTGGAAGAAGTTTGGTGATGGTGTTGGATGGAGAATGAACGGAAGCTGGATTGGATATGACGATATTACTTTTGATACCCTAGCCCCAAGGGGACACCTCCCAGGGTTTGGGTATATTGAGTGGTCTAGTGGGGATCCAGTAGGCAGTCGGGTTTGGGTGGCACTCAGAGACTTCTTCTCTCGCGCAGAGACTTGTAAAGTGTAACATAAGCGTGCGATTCGTTGGCTAGAGCGCAACCTGAAAAGGTCGTTTAGTACGGGAAGTCTTCTTCAAGAGCGGATTCACACCCACTACCCCTACGTAAAAGATTCAGTCGAGTCCGGTCACACCTTAAGTAAGTAATGAACGGGGTGGAATAATGAAAAATGAAAGACACCATTAAACGCAACTGGAAAGGATGCACTCACTTTAGCAATGCGCTCTTCTTGTGTGTGGAGACGGCGGAATGGTTAGAGAGTCAAAACAAATAATTCTGATTATTAACTTGACTTCTGTGTTTTTATTGTCTCAATTTTTACTAGTATTCTTAATTTACTTACTGCTTTCTCTGTGTGCCAGTTTTAGGTGCGGAATGTGGGATGTAGAGTTCCTTGCCTTAATCTTGTTTATCAAACAGCTATGAAAAAAAAGAGCGATCAATCTTTGTAGGCGTAAGAGGATGTACGAAAAGTTATTGAGCATTACCCGAGGAACGCCGTAAGATTCGGATATCAACACCAGTTGCGCCGCAATATCGGCTAAAACGCTTCTATCTGAGCACTGCTTTTGCTATGTAGTGCAGTGTCAATGTTCATCTATTAATAATGCTTCTAATTGTTGGAGGAGACTAGCAATCTTTTTTGCTTTATTGGGGTTATCCCAGTACTGGGACTTTAACACACGTCGAGATATCTCTTGAAACTCCTGCTTAAACGAAGGAGCTTTTGGTGGCTTTGCTTCCTTGATACGAGCCCGAATTTGTGCTAGAGATAATTTTTGAGTAGTTGCTTGGTCCAACAAATTAGCTCTCGTTACCTCGTCTTTAACCGTAGCGATCGCCCTGGCTTTAGTGTATTCTATCTGCCCAGAGCGTAACACATCTAAAACATCTGCTGGCATATTCAGCAGTGGTAGCCGACTGACACGGAAGCTTTCTGGGGAGAGCTTTCCCACTGTTGTAAACACATTTTCAATCACTGACCACTGCTTGCGGAAAACATTTTCCGTATCCTCATCTGACCACTCAGCTTGCTTCTTATCTAAATGTGCCTTACGGTTGAGTAAAGCAACTACTTCTTTAACAGTGCACTCTAGCTGCATTGATAGCAAAAGCAATATTCCCTCCGTTTCCTCTACTGGATTCAAATCTTCACGTTGTAAATTCTCCAGTAAGGAAAGCTTTAAGGCTGAGGTTTCATCCTCAATTTGTACAATAATGACAGGAACTTCTGTCAAACCCGCATTTTGTGCAGCACGATAACGGCGTTCGCCAGCAATTAGTAAATACTTGTCATCGCTATAGGGACGTACCCACAAAGGTGATCGCACTCCTACTTCTAGGATAGAAGCAGTTAGATTAGCAAGCTGAACGGGATCGAAGTAGCGGCGTACTTGTTCAGGATTGCAAATAATTTTATCAATCTGCACACTTAATTGAGCAGTATTACTCTTAGCGTTACTACTTGCTACCAGTGATTGCAATTGTGCATTTATAGATTCAAGCTCAGCAATGCGCTGTTGAGATT
This sequence comes from Nostocales cyanobacterium Centralia_MAG_434, assembly GCA_021324415.1. Taxonomy (GTDB): domain Bacteria; phylum Cyanobacteriota; class Cyanobacteriia; order Cyanobacteriales; family Nostocaceae; genus JAJPJF01. The sequence continues at coordinate 2,341 of JAJPJF010000546.1, read as the reverse complement.
GAACCAGTTGTGACTCTATTTCAGTGGCTTGTACATTAGCAGAAAAGTAATCATAGCTTTTATTTTGTGTTTTTCTTGGCATCTTGACTCTCTTTAAAAATAGCTGACAATTCCTGGCAAATAGGATGTAAGTCTTTAATAGCTTTATGAGTAGGACGATGTAAGTTTAGGGGAATGCCTCTTCCAGAAGCATTACTGAATTCACAGGAATAGCGGACGTAAGGATAACATTTAATCTTCAAAGGAGCAAGCATTTGTGGTAACTGGTTCAGTAAATCCCTCTGTGCTGCCTCGTTACTGTCGTATTTGGTAGGCACAAATCCTAAAATCTTGGGCGGAGGATTGAGGCGCAAGTTTTTGCAAGCTCCCCGATGCCAAGACAGCAAGGCATTTGCTCCTGTCAGAGATTTAGGACTGAGTTCGACTGGAATTAACATATGCGTAGCGACTGCCAGCGCCACGTCGTTGAGATGCCCCAGTGTTGCAGGACAGTCCAGAATTATCAGTCGATGAGGCAAAGGAAAATCTTCAAATCTATCTACTAAAACATACTCTCGGCGATTGCGGACTGCTAGTTCCAAACTAACTTGAATCATTACTGGGCCACCTAAGCACACTTGAAATCGTCCCTTCGGTTTCCCCCACTCTGGCGTTAGCAGAGGCCAGTTACCGTCAAAATTTTCGTCAAACACTGCAGCAATAGTTTGCTCAGGAGGTGGGTCTTTATCCAATCCACAAAACTGGCTCATGGAAACGTTAGTATCTAGGTCAAGAAGTGCTACATCAAAGCCCCGCTTTGCCATTTCATAGCCAATGTGAATAGCAAGCGTAGTTTTCGCAACTCCTCCTGCATTAGCTCCAATCCAAAGAACAACCTGCTTCATCTACCTATGATTACAATACTTGCGTTTTGTTATAGTCTACGCCAAATTGACACTCCCCCGACAAACACCCTGTAGAATCGTCCACAAGTAGACCAAGTCCTGAATATTCCATAAACTCAATTGTGACTTGAAGAAGATTCTGGCCAGGTTGTCCAACTTTACCTTCCAAAAATACTAAAAAAATAACATCAAGGAAACTTAAGGGTTTCAGGCAACGTTTATAGGGCTGACGATTCCCCGCAAGTGATCGCGCAAAGCGCAGTGGGCTAAAGCCCAATCGCTTGCGGGGAGTAAATTGAGAACAGAAGGACTTGAAAGGTTGAGCACAAGCTAATTTCGGTAAAACTGACTTTTGTTATTATGTCCATTTTCTTTTTCCAAAATCGCGATTCTTGTATTAGTGCCTAAACGAAGCTATAAGTATTTCAGCTTATAATTTGTCCAACTTCTTCTTCTAAAACGTGTCCAAAATCTTGTTCAAGTCACACATCCTAAGGTAAGGAAAACCGATGGGAATGCCTAAATCGACACAAAACGTTTTGTGAAATTTTTTACGGATGCAACTCCTTCCAAGGCTCAGCCTAAGAGCAATCAGAACAACTTACTAAGACAAAAAAGAAACGTAATAAGGAGATTAGAGTATTTCAATTACGTGTGGGTGTTAAGTGGGTGCCATATATGCCCCAAAAATCTTATAAAATTTTCTAGAAAAAATAACACCTAAGGAGGGTACATATAGGTGCTAAGTAGGTGTTATTTGAATGAATTGAGGTTTGTACCCCATATGACCCCTATAAAGTTTCAGAAAGATATTGAATATTAATCGTTGAGGATTTAAAGTTGGATGTGCATGCAAACAGCAAAATGAGCGCCACGTTAGAAGACACGCTGTGTGTGCGTGAAGGTTGAGGATTTGAATTCAATAGTCAGACTTGCATTACTACCCCACTGATGATCTACTTGATCGCAATGTGTTTGGTTAGCTTCTATATGCTGTGGTGCATCAAGGCGGACTATTCAACAGCAGCAAGTGTAGCGTTTACTGGTGCGGGTAACATTTTTGCGTTAGCGATCACTCGAGAGAAGACCTCTGTTTTGGAATAACATCATGTCTGACAATGTAGGCAAATCGAGAACCCCCTTGTATGCGCTGCGCCTGTTGTCTGAATGACAATTTTTCTATGTGTGATACTTGCATTGCAAAAACATCTGCACTACAGCAGAGTTTGGACTTACGCACTTACCAGTAATAAAAAGCCTAACCGTGTAAGAGCCACCGAAGGCCCTTGCCCCTACATTATCAACGTGTCTGCATACTGATTAACGAGTACGGTTGGACATTTTAGGCACTTAAGTAGTTAGACAAAATTAATTACATACTTTTTTCCAAATTCTTTGAGAATATTTTCAACAGATGCAACAAAAGTTGTCCAGTTCGAATAAGCATCTATTTCCAT
>JAJPJF010000278.1 GCA_021324415.1 Nostocales cyanobacterium Centralia_MAG_434 | reverse complement strand
TCGGTATATTTGGCAGGAATTAGACATAGGTAAAAAAGGAGAGTTTATCAATGCAGATACTCTAGTACTATTGCAAAATCGTAAACAGATTAGAATTCTTTGTGTGGATTTATCAATATTCTCTATTCATTTAGAAGAGGAGATTAAAAACCTTGACTATGTCGAAATTATCCGGGATTTATTGATTAGAGATATCAACTATTTACGTTCTAAAAGTGTTTTTTCTGAAATTCACATAGATACAGAATCTATAGGTTTAGAGTTTTCGGAAAATTTAAAGAGTTACTTAAGCGCTTTTAAATATAGAGATAAGGAAAGTGCTAAATTAATCCAAGCTGCTAGCTATACCTATAGTTTTTATGAATTTCTCTACCAAACTGGCATCATCAATGATGAATCACGTGTGGTCTTTAATGCTGTAGGATATAGCGATCGCGGATTCAATACCATATCAGTCCGTCAAGACAATCTGTCTATTTTAAAAACCTGTTATGAGATTTATAAACAGGACTCCAGCAGCAAAGAGATTGGCGATTCTCGTCAGCAAGTTTTAAATCGCATCAAGCGTAGTGCCTATAGCAGTTTTATTCAAGGCAAAGATTTTATCAATAACCTTTTAGCAATTCGTCCAGATACTACGACTACAGTAACTCATCACGAGCAAATTAATGGGTTTTTCAATTCTGTAGGTGAAGTTCCCCAAGAACTGATGAAGCAACTGGGTTTAACTGGAAGGATCAACCTGCGACAAGCACATGCAGAACTAATTCAAACAGCACTGCTTTCTGAAGCTACCTATGTATTTTTAACTGGCAATCCTGGTATTGGGAAAACAACTGCAATTGTTGACTTTCTCAAACGTCATGTTGACGAAGGTTTTCTCTTCTTTTATGTCAGTCCTAGAAAACAAGTCAATCTAGATATTATCGAGAAGTTTAAAGATAAATTCACAGGTAAATTATGTAATGACAGGATATTAGCAATCAATACTCATAGCAATCTCATTACAGATAACTCTGGTGCATACACAGTTCAGTACCTTTGGAATCAGTGTCAGGGAGATTTTTCCAAACAGTCTGTAAATTTTCGCGACAGTAGAAGCATAGAACTACGGGGACGCCGTTCTAATAGGCTTCATAGGCTAGCAGAAGATGTCATTCAAGATCGTGGACCAAAAAGTAGAGGTGTTTTAGATAGTATTTGCGAAGCTATCTTCACAACTGTGGATTGTGAACTTTCCAATAATATTGTGGCGACCGTTTCCATTCAGTCTTTAAAGAAAACTCATGCTGGTGATACTTTAAAGCATTTCGAGAAAATTTTTAGAAAAGCGTATAACAAACAGGAAAATTTAGTTATTCCTGCTGGAATGAGAAATATATCTAATAAAATTAAGCATCTATTCTTTATGATAGATGAAATCACAGGTGATGATGGAGGCGTAGAGTTTTTAAATGGTATCCATCAGATTTTATCTACATATCAGCTGATGCTTCCAGAGCATGGTTTTAATACAAAGTTGATTATTGCCGATGCTTCTATCGTTGATAAAAATGTTATCAATCAACACTTAGATAATAAATCCCCAGAGTCAGCGAAAATATACTTTCGTAGAGCAATAGATATATTTCAACCTCTTTCATATGAACTTTTTACTTTTAAAAATTTACAGGCAATCATCATTAATGCCAATTCCTATCCTGCTAAAAGTTTGGACATTCAATATAAAGTAGTTCTAGAGTCTTGTCAGTTTAATGAAGATGTGCAACCAAAACAAAACAGTAGCTTAATAAAAAATATCCAACAAGAAATTTTTCAAGATATAGAATCTCTTTTAAATCGCTCAGATGTTGAACAAGCAATAGTTTTTATTCAGAACAAACGAAGATTATCGGAACTGATTGAGCAGATTAAAAAGCAGTGTAATTTTAAGCAATTTAGAGATTATATTGAAATCCACGCTAATATATCAGAAGAAGAAAAAGAGCAAATTAATAAGTATAAAAATGATGTCAAGATAGTTTTTATGACTGCTTCTGGCAGTCGAGGTCTATCTTTCCCTAAAGCTAAATACATCCTTGTAGAAATTCCTGGATTTCAAATTGAGAAAAACTTGATGGAAGTTATTCAGGTGATTTATAGGGGTCGTGGTCATGATGACATAGATTCTCAACCTAAAGAACTCATTTTTTATTTAGCAGAACGATCTGTTTACAAGCAGGATGACACTCATGAGCAGCAATTTTCTCTACAAGAAAGTGTACTGAGTGTGATAAATATCCTATTGATTTTAAAAGCTTCAATCATGACTCGAATATTTGGGTATGGCGTAATAGGAAGAGAGAAATTTATTATTATCCCTATAGGTGGCAAATCAATATTTGCCGCTAGCGAAACATTTTCTTCTCAGATAGCAAATCTAATCAGTCAACTTAAGAAAGAACATAATAGAAATAGGAGTGATTTTTTAGTAAAAAATGTGTATACAAATTTAGAAAATTTATTAGGTAATGCAGAATTTCTTGTTAGAATTGCAACTGAATCTAATTATCTAGATTTACGAAAGTCTTTTAACACTCAGTTCACACAAAATTTTCAAAGTCTAGATAAACTCTTAGAGTTAGGCAATATTGAACCCGGCTATATTAGCGGTAGTCTCTTGGTAGTTCCTATTCCTCAGAATACTTTAGAGGAAACTTATTACATGCGCCTGCAGGATATAGCCACTTATGCCAACAAACAACTTTGGCAAAATATGCAGGAAATTAGCCAACGGAAATCTTATCCAGAAAGTTTACGATTTGCTATCAAAGATGCAATAGAGTTAGTGAAAAACCTTAGAGATGGGGTTAACCAAACACAGAGATTTGAACAAAATAGCCAGGCTATGGATCAATATTATGCCTTGCCATTATTTGCCTTTATCAGTGGCAAGGCAATGAGTGAGTATTTTGCTCATCAAACAAAAGACGTAGAAGACGAAAACTTCCGGGATATTCTAGCTATATATATCCGGTTACTCTATCCTGTTGGCAATATTTTACCTATTGGACATAACTATCAGGAATTCCCTTTTGTGGTTTTTAGAAGCTATAGCCTAAAAGAAGTGAGGCAAAAAAGGTTTTTAGAAAAGTATCTTTTCAATTCACATGAATTAAATGTGCTGAACTTGATTCTTTCTAGCTAATACTCTATTCCCAACCAGTTACAATTCCCCAGAAATAATCCTCAAAATGTGCCTCAGTTTTATCTATATGCTTTTTGCTTCCCCAGGTGTAGAGATCTAGGCTGACGTGACCGCTATTGCGGAATAATTGGCGTTTTTGGATGGACATATTGCCAAGAAGGCTAACCCAATGATTAGGACAAGGTAACAGGGGTGGAGTGCCATTGTCCAACAATCCCTCTGCAGTAATCAAAGCAAAGACAACACCACCGGAGTCGATAATGCTTGCAGCCTCATTCAAAGCATGAACTTCCCCAAAAATATAGGTGATGGTGTTCTTCACATTGGCATATCCCAAAATTTCTCGTGTCCATCCCACCATTTCCCAGGGTTTGGTAATTCCAGCCAAATTACGGATGATGTTAGGTTCGTCCGGTTGAACAGGGAAAATGAGATTTTCAGATTCTCGCCACGTTGCTAAAACCATCCAGTCGGCTTGACTCATTCTCAACCGACCTTGGCTTTGGCGTAGTTGAGGAGACGCTTCTATCTGTCTAGTTTTTCCTTGAAAGCTTCCCGTTTCAAATAAACTACGGCAAATCTGGACGTAACGTAGTGGCTGTTTACGAACAAACTCAAACAAAATCGATGCTGGTCCACAAAAAGGCTGTCCCCCTTGATTGACTTGAAAGGGGTCACTCAGACGCGATCGCATTTCCGCAATCACTTGCCGTTTATCCAAATAAGGCCAAGCACTCACTGCTGTTGAGTTTTCAAAGTCTGCAAGTGCTTGTTGTGCTTCCTGAAGGCTGGAATTGGAAACTTGGGTAGTCATTTATGCACCAATTACAAAATTTTATTGTAATGGCACTTATTTTTTCTTCCTTAAGAGGGATGAAAATAATTGTAAATTTCCTCTGCTAAATGTGGTCCAATTCCTGGAACCTCTGCCAACTGGGTGGGTGTTGCTTGCCGAATATAATCAACAGAACGAAAATGGCCTAAAAGTTGCTTCTGTCGATGGTGACCTAAACCAGGAATTTCATCCAAACGCGATCGCCTTAATTTATCGCTGCGCTGCTGTCGATGAAAACTCACAGCAAACCTATGCGCCTCATCCCGCAATCGTCGTAGTAGTTGTACCCCTGGTTGTTCTGGATCTGTTTCTAGTGGTTGAGACTCTCCTGGTAAAAAAATCTCCTCTTGTCGCTTTGCCAGACTGACAACTCGCACATCTTCTAACAAATTCATCTCTTGCAAAACGGCGACAACAGAGGAAAGCTGACCTTTGCCACCATCAATCATGATCAGATCAGGCCAATCAGGATCATTCTCTTTTGCCAATTGGGGATCACTGGCATACTTTCGGAAGCGACGTTGGATGACTTCAGCCAGACTTGCAAAATCATCTGAGTGTCCCGCTGTCACTGTGGGATTTTTAATTTTGTAATGACGGTAGTGCTGCTTTGCTGGTAACCCGTCGATAAACACAACTTGCGAAGCAACTGCATTTGAACCTTGAATGTGGGAAATATCATAACCCTCAATTCGATGGGGTAATTCGGGTAAGTCGAGAATAGCCGCCAAATCTTGCATCGCCTGTTGGTTGCGATCGCTCAACTTTTGCATTCTTTGCAATTCGTACTGAGCATTTCGCTCCACCATTTCTATTAATTCTGCCTTGCTTTGTCGCTGAGGAGCTAAAATTGTAACTTTTCTCCCTCTACGTTCACTCAAGACATCTGCCAACAGATCTCCATCTGGCAACTCATGCTGTACTAAAATTTCCGTAGGAATTTCTACTGAGTCAGCAGTTTGGTAATGCTGCTCTAAGACGCATTGTAAAATAGCTCCTAGGTCCGATTGGGGAGAAGGGACTTCAGCAACAAATGCGAGTCTTCCTACTAATTGACCTGCACGAATCTGGAACAATTGGATACAAGCGTGTTGTTCATCTGCTGCCAGGGCGATCGCATCCCGTGAAACTGTATCATCTGGTAGAGAGACTTTTTGATCCGCATTCAGCGATTTTAACCCAGCGATTTGATCACGAATTCGTCCAGCCGACTCAAAGTTCAAAGCCTCCGCCGCTTTGTACATTTGCTCTGTTAATATGTCAATCAGTTCCTGAGTTCTACCTTGGAAAACCATCGCGACTTTCTGGACAATTTTGCGATATTCTTCCGGTGAAATTAACTGTTGACAAACACCCGGACAGCGCCCTAAATCATAGTTTAAGCATGGACGGTCTTTAAATAGAGGGTCAGGTCTTTGCCGCAGTGGAAAGATCCGCTTGCACAAGCGTAATATCTCCCGCAAAAGGTGAGCATCAGTGTAGGGTCCGTAGAATTTATCTTTTTCGTTACCTAGCTGGCGTTTACGGGTGATAAAAATACGAGGGTAGTTTTCTGACCATGTGATACAAATGTAAGGATATTTTTTATCGTCCTTCAGCAGCACATTGAAGTGTGGCTGGTGCTGCTTAACGAGGTTTGCTTCCAGCGCCAATGCTTCAGCTTCCGTGTCGGTGACAATGAATTCAATTTCTGCCACCTGCCTAACCATCATCGCGATGCGATCACTTAATTTTTGTGAGTCTCGGAAATAGGAACGAACGCGCGATCGCAACTTCCGTGATTTACCTATATATATAATGCGATCGCTACCATCCCGCATCAAATAGACTCCCGGTTCTGGCGGAATTTCTTTGAGGCGGCTTTCTAAACGCTCTGGATCTTTAATCAGTGTTACTGTTTGAGTAGACTTTGTCACGAGCAGAATTTAGGCAATTTCACCAATCTACTTAATATCTACATTTCTATTTTAGGTGAAATCACTCTATCTTTAGGTTGATTTCATATTTTTATCATCCCTTATCTATTGACTTATTAAATATTTAGTCGTTTATTTGAAATTTATTAGGGATATTACTATAAACATTTAGGGAATTCCTCATTTTTAAGTAGCGCCCATTATTTTTATGAATTAAAGCCAACGATGTGCAGGAATATTAAACTGGCTCTTGCGTTGGTTTTATGGTACGACCTTAAAATAGCCATTTTATAGAAAGGCTCAAAAATTTAGAATCCAGTCATAGCAAGGCATATAGGCTCTGATTAGAT
>JAJPJF010000458.1 GCA_021324415.1 Nostocales cyanobacterium Centralia_MAG_434 | reverse complement strand
ATGTAGCGTCACTCAGCCTTAAAAGGCTTCTGCTGGCTTTCATGAGCCAGCAGAAGCAAGAAGGTTTCCTTCTTTTGGTGACTGGCGTCCCCTGGACTAAAGCCACATGGTTTTCATCCTAGACTTTTATAAGAGGATACAGGGGAAAAAGAACAAAGATATTATTAGGCAGTTCAAAGCTGCTATCTAACCTTGAAGTCGGGTTTTAAATATATTTTGTCTAGCTAGATTATGTATTATATTTCTGCAATTAATCTAAAGGTTTCCATAAGTGTTGTCTTCTAACTCTCGAGAGAATAAGTATTTCTATGGTCAAGAGTAGCTAGAATTCATATTTTTTTCATTTATTTGTGTAGCCTAGTAGCCACTTGTTACAGGCGCTTCACCTCACAAAATCTACATGATGTCAGTTCAAGACGATTTTTAGAGAACTCTAAAAAATGTATTTCGCTCTGGCGCCATGCAGCGAAATACAGATTCCTTATTCCAATCCCACATTTTTAAACGTTTGTCACTGTTAGCTATTCCCTGCTTTCCGTTCCCTTTGAAATGATGCCTGAGTGTCGTCGATTTACATAGTAGCTGCGCCATGTGTGATCAGGCGTCTAAACAAAGCTTCTGACCAACCAGTTTCTTTTAGGACAGCAAATGCCGCAACTTCTACAGAAGCCTGCTCAATAAAAGCTAGATCAATCATGCAAATTCTTTCCAATGCCTCTTTTAATGCCTCCGATTTATGATTGGCTTTCAGTTTTTTACCAACTTCATGAACTACCACTGCCATTGCCGGAACCACATGTTGAGGTCCAATGCCAATCTGCACATGGACAATCCCAATTTGCCAACGACGTTGAGCATAGCTATTTCCCCAATCGTCCATACCTGTAAACATTTCATGAAACCATTGAATGAATGTTTCATGTAAGCGATGAATTCGGCCCTCAGTTTTATGTAAAATGGCATTCATTTCTGGGTCACGCCCCAAGTAAGCATAAAAATGATCTGCCATTTCTGAGGCAATTTCTAGCCCCCATTCTGCATTCTCTTTCAGAATCGATTTATCTTCAGATGTAAAACCAATTCTTCTTTCTAAAGTATCTATAAAAGCAAGTGGATCTATAGCCATAACTCATCCTTAAAAACAGATAGATGTGATTTTATCAGTCTCGTATATATTTTTACAGCATTATGCTGCTTTAGTCCGTAAAAAACCTACTAAATTTTTGAGAAACGATTGGCTGACATTTGATCTTTGTGTCGGTTCTGGTACTGATCCTGTAAAGGTTGATTCGGAAATAGGCTCTTCCATCATAGGTGTAGGAAGATTCGCAACCATAAAATGCTCTTCTGCTAAACCGATGACAATTAGTCTGAAGGCAATTTGCTGTATAGTTTTTACAGAGATTCCAAGTTGATTCGCAATTTGCTCGAGAGAAACTTGTCCATTCACAAATTCCCATACTTGCCATTCTTGAGCGTTGAGCTGCATTGGTAGCTGTTTCCCTATCAAACTTGATAAACCTGAAGTCGGATCTGGTAACTTTTCTTCGAGAGTTCTCCAATCTCGCAGTGCTCGCAAGCTGATTAATATAACTTCACTTGCACACATGCTTAAACCTGTCATTTCTCCTAGGGGTAATGCCAAAGTTGGCTCAAATTTAAATAGACCGTCTTGGGCTTGAAATAAGGCACATATTGGTCGTAAGACTTGGCTGTGAAAGAGTAGTTTCAGTTGTTCTGGTTGCAGTAGTCCCTGAGATTTGAGACATAAGCCCAGTGGTGTATTAACGAAACAGGAAGAAATTTGAGTGATTCTTGAAATCACTCGTTCACTTATCCAACCCCGTTGAGCAATCATTAATGTCAAGCCTTGTTGATCCAAACGATCTGCAGCAGCCATCAAACGACCCTGGTGTAGCCAAATGTAATGGGTGTGCTTTGTACTATTTCCAGCTGCTTCAGGTGAAAATTCTATTTGAAGTAAGCCTGTCTTTTTTCCTTGATCTAAGAATTGAAGTAGTTCTGGTAGGGAAAAGTCTGCAAAATTACCAGTAATAGACATATATTTACCTCTTAAATAAAATAATTTAAATATTTCAGTCATTGGTCATTAGGACAAAAAAACAATGACAAAGTGTTACACTGCACAGCTTTCCATCAAACGCTGTACTAGAGTAATTACTGCTTCAGCTACAGACTCTCGTTGCGTGGGGTTGACCTTGATCATAGGAGGTCGTTGCTCCTTATCTATATACCCAATAGAGAGATACACATCTTCCTCAGACCAAGCTCCTGGACAATCGGTATGTGTCAGACCAATAATCATAGGAATTTGTACCCGCTCTTTCATAAAATTAAGAATTTTACGCGCTTGACGAAATTCTCTAGGTCGATGAGCTGCTATCAGTAAAATATAAGCATGACCCTTGCAAATCAAAATATCCCACATAAAATCAAAGCGAGACTGACCTGGTGTACCGTAAAGATGAAGCGCCATGTCAGGACCAAATTGCAAACGACCGAAGTCAAAGGCAACAGTGGTTTTCTGTTTTAACAATGCTGTTTCGTCAGTTGCTCGCGTGTCTGTATCGACAACTTCAATCTCACTCACAGAACGGATGAAAGTAGACTTACCAGCACCCACTGTTCCCGTGACAATCAATCGCATTATTTCCATGTTTATCTACGTTCCTAAATAAACAATTAAGGCTTTCTGCATTCAACTCTCATTAGTAAAAATTGAACGCAGATATATTTCATTTACATCAAAACCAGTTTTAGTTCTGCCAGAACACGCTTAATTTCTAGCATGAGCAATCCCTGTTTAGCAGTCTCACTAGCTAAGACAAGCAAAACGGCATCTTCACCACAACCAGTTAAAATACCAAAGCCTTTGTTTCCTTCCACAAAAATACGGTCAACAGAACCCCTGGCTAACTCAATCCCAATCCGTTCGCCCAAAGACAACATAGAAGCTGACATTGCTGATACGCGTTCTTCATCCATACCACTGGGTAAACTTGCTCCTAAAGGTAGACCATCTGGAGTAACAAGTGCAGCACCTTGAACATCAGTAGTAGCAGTGACAAAATGCTGCAAAATCATGCTAAGTTTTTCTGTGTTAATAGCCATATGGGTATTTTTTGTTGTTATCAAGATTTATGTGTAGAATTTGAGTCAATCTCAAATTAAAAATTGGCGTAGGTCTTAAATTATGTGCTAATTAATCTAAGTGGGTAAATTCAAATACATCGTGATTACCACCTCTTAGAACTGATTCGGTGTGCACTCCTCTTAAGCGTTTGTTGAGTATCTTTTCAAGAGATCCCCAAACCACACCCATAGTGAAGGTGCACTTACGTTGTGAGCCTAGTAGTTCACCTGCAGAGCAAAGAGTTTCTGAGGTATAGACTTTAATGGCTTCACCCTCAGTAACAATTTTTTCAACAATGCACAATTTAGTGCCTTCCTGACCTAAAGCTAGTGCCAATTTGGATGCTAAATCATCTAGGGAAAGTGAAGAATTATCTAAACCCCAAGTTTCAACTAGTTTTTTACCCCGCGCACGACCTGCTGTGGTTAAGGCGATCGCACAAGCTTTATCTCCGAGGGCTTCTTCCATCCCTAAAATTGCTGCTTTAAAGCAGAGGATGCTATTAAAATCACCTAGTTTTTGTCGCAATACATTTGGCATATATAAACCTCAGTTTCCAGTTGATAATTAAAATCCACCATCCAACTAGATAGAGGCACAATCTCTAGATGGATAGGCGAAAATATAATTTTCAAACTCTGTTTAATTTATGTTTAGTGAGGATTGAACTGCATCCTATAGATGCTTATCTATTTGTTCCTTCTTTACTCAATTATGTTGAATTAAAAGAAATAGCATACCGGGGAAATACTGAATTTAGTTTTTTTTATTACTTGTATAAAATAAGTGTATATATTTATCTTTTGCGAAAATCCTAGGTTTTAGAAGGGAATTGGTCTCTCACAGAGAAGTATCAAATGATGAATGGACAAAGAACCAAGGACAAACCTATGATCGTTGTTGATGTGTGCTGCATCAGTTGAAATTGTTGTCACCTATTTTGCTATGGGGGTAGATAAGTCAAACTCTGATCGTTCAAAACAATGACTGTTGAGCAAGCATATGTAATCTTAAATGCAATTATCCAACCAGCTAGGTTAAATGATCTGCAAGAGTTGGTGTTTTGCCAGAGTTGGGAAGGGCGAAGTTACCAACAAATCGCCCAATATGCTGATTATCAGGAGGAATACATTAGGTACGTTGGTAGTCAATTATGGAGACTTCTTAGCCAAGCTTTGGGAGAGAAGGTGACAAAAGCCAACGTTCATTCCATTGTGCGACGACATCTACAACAAAAAGAACAGGGGAAAGTTGCTAATCTCCAATCTCTCATTTCTCAGCGCCAAGATTGGGGTGATGCTATGGATGTCTCTGTATTCTTCGGTCGTGCTCAAGAACTGGATACACTCCAGAAATGGATTGTACAAGACCGCTGTCGTCTAGTGACACTTCTGGGTATGGGAGGAATTGGAAAAACCGCATTGGCAGCACGTGTAACACAACAAATACAGGAAGAATTTGAGTATCTGATTTGGCGAAGTTTACGCAATGCGCCACCCATTGAAGAATTACTTACAGATTTACTCCAATTTCTTCCACAACAGCAACCAATCAATTTATCAGAAACTCTAGACGCGAAAATATTACGTCTGTGTAAAATATTGAGAGCATCTCGCTGTCTACTAATACTGGACAACTACGAATCGGTTTTACTTGCAGGTAATATTAGAGGCTGCTACAGAGAAGGATATGAAGGGTATGGTCAGCTCATTAGATGTTTTGCTCAAACGCCGCACCAAAGCACAGTAGTACTGACTTCTCAGGAAAAACCTTCATATATATCCGCCAAAGAAGGTGAGAAACTACCCATCCGCTGCTTACAAGTGTTGGGTTTATCGACAGATGAAGCACAAAAAGTTTTTCAAGCTAAAGGAACATTTTTCGGTTCAGAACCTGAGTGGAAGGTGTTAATTAACTACTATGGTGGGAATCCATTAGCTTTAAAGATAGTAGCTACAGGTATTTTGGATTATTTTGAAGGTCGTATTTCTCCAATTATCGAACTTTTGAACTCAGGCAGACTAATTTTTGATGATATTCGCCAACTGCTAGAAAGGCAGTTCAACCGCTTGTCTAATCAAGAAAAGCAGGTGATGTACTTTTTGGCAACTCATTGTGAACCAATTTCATATGATGAATTACACAATTATTTCGGCTCTCTATTAACAGATCATCAATTATTAGAGTGTTTAGCTTCTTTGATGAAACGGTCACTAATTCAGAAAACTACTAACGGGTTTACACAAAAACCTGTAGTGATGGAGTATGTCATGGAACGATTAATGTTATTGAGGAGCCATACTCCCATGAAAGTAGCTACGAAGGAATTTGATTCCCCCATCAGCTTACCTTCCGCTTACGGTGACTTCCAAGAATTGCCCCTCTGTTGTCCCTCATTGTTCAGCAGGGCATGCTTATAAACATGAAGTGGGACAAGGGAGACAATGGGGAAACGCGCCTTGTCCTCCTTATGCCCCACGGAACATTACCGTCATTTTTCTAAGATTGAAAACGCATGGAACCAAAGCTTTTTGGATCACTCAATCCAACCAATCCCGAAACGTATTCAGCTATAACGACTCAGTTAGCTGACCACACATCTCCTTCCAATCACTGTCCCAATCTTTGATCTTTGGTTGTTTGGTCTGTTTCTTCTTGTCAATGATTTTCTGTGCGAGTTCTTTTAGCTGCTTGAGATTTTCTGGACTCGTATCATCTATATTATCACTAGCTTCTGTAAGATCTGCTTGGAATCGATAGTACTGTTTGGGTATATTACCGGCTTCAGGCAACAACTGCTCTAGTTGACAAGCTACAGATTCACTAGACTTGTCCGGAAACTCCAAAGCCAGACTGTTCAAAGCTTTGGGGTAAAACTTTGATATTTGCGTACAAACGTAATAATAAGAATTTGAGATAGTTACTGTTAGT
>JAJPJF010000420.1 GCA_021324415.1 Nostocales cyanobacterium Centralia_MAG_434 | reverse complement strand
CTATTGTGCGATCTTGGTGATCAAGAATGAAAGATTGTTTTATCCGTTAAGTATTGAGAAACGTTTTTCCTAAATTTATTTAATGCTGTGCGATCGCATGATTGCGCACCGCTCCGCGCAATCGCCCAAAAGGCGGTGCCAAAGGTAATCGCCTTTACCTGTTGTCGAATATCAAATTAAATAGGCTAAGAGTGCGATTTTGGTGAAAAAAAGGTAGAGGGGGAGGCACAGGAGGTAAGCAGAAGAACTGAGGTGGGAAGATCCAAAAAATCAAATCAAGAGCCTGATTACCACGAATCACCTTCTGTGCCCTTTGATCAACAACGCTCGTTAGGACATTTTATGACTGGCAGGCCAGTTTTCTACTGTACGCACTCGTGATTGCCCAAGGGGCACCAGCAAAGCTGATCGCCTTTCACCAGCAATTTATGAAGTCGTTCTCAAAAAATCAGAATTAGATAAAATTTGGTACTAGTTACAAGAGCTCCAAAAGATTTTGGGGAGGTTTTATTTATCTGATAGAGCAGGGGGGATTGCTGCTAGAGCGGCGACGATTGCCTGTTGTGCAGTCCGGAAACATCCAAACAGATGAGAATATTGATCATCAATAGGACTAGGGTTAACCATCTGTGTTTGAAAGATGGTCAAGCTGTAGACAAAGTAGCCGGGAATTACAGGGTGATAATAGATACTAATAGTATAATTATCATGAAACTTCTCAATAATGGGTTTGTAAAGTTGTTGAGGAAACTCGTGAGCCATAGATTGATGTATTGTTACTAACTTGATGCATTAATATCAACTTGATTGGTTTTTGCTTGAAGAATTTGGCTCTCAAGAGTCTGTTGATAAATTGGTTATAGTGCAACTTGTCATACGGATATTTTGGTAGCTAGTGTCCACATAAAAGCTTCTGGTTTTGAAATTAAAGTTCTTTGTAAGACTTAAAATAGCAAGCATAAGAGAATTAAGTGTTATCTGGAAGTGAATATATCTTCTTTAAAGTCTAATGAATGTGATATTTATCAATAGCCGAGAAAATAAAAGGGTAGCAGAATAGTATCTGATACCCAACAGTAGATTTACTAATATAAATTAATCGCAGAAAAACTATTATACATTTGTTGTTGATTAGCAGTTATTTAAGCTTTAGGCGTTTTGTAACTGCAACAGAGGTTTTGAAACGTAAACGTCTAAAATAAAATAGTATTGCAAAAGTCTAGCTACTAGCGACTCTCTTGTAATGTGAGGATGGCTTTTATTGTAGAAGCGATTGACCTCAAAGGTAGTGGGCAAATAAAATCTGTATTTGAATCTTATGAGATGATGACTTAATATCTCAGTCAAAAAGCATGTCAATACGCTGTCAAATTTATTTGTTGTCTGGTATTTCAATAATTCTGTTAGGGTTAATTTATTTTCTTCTGCTTTCTAGTATCTGGTTGAATCCAGGAAACTCAAACAGTTTTGGGAGCATGAAGACACTCAAAATTTTCCGGGTAATTTACATTGAAAAATAGTTCATTGCTGTCGGCTCTTGTGTAGATTTGGTGAAAATGGTTGAGGGTGTGGCACAAGTAATAGAAACATAATTGTTGATTGCCACCGTGCTCGCTCCATGCAATCGCAGTGCTGTAACAGATGAATTATCAAAGCGATCGCCCTGCGGTTCCTCCGTCGCCTTCATCCTCAGCAACCGAGACTGCCGAGCGTGGCAAGATGGTAGCCACTCAGTGTAAGAATTTGGTAGTCACTATAGAAAGATACAAAATTTTTGAGAAGCGATACTGGTATTCTGTAATTACTTGTAGTATTTGTAGCAATAGTCACGTGTTAGAAGCCTCTCCAAGGCGTGTTAGTCGTTTCAATAGTGAATTTATTCAAACAGGATTTAATTGCCTAATAAAGCGAATCTAGAAGGATGTTTTTCGTAGCCAGCATCGGCGTCACTTAAAAGTGGGAATTAAGGGTGTAGTGAGTCAGCAGTAATTGGTTTAGTCACCAAGTAATTAAAGAGATCTATATATTGCCGATGGTGGCTACCAACGTACATGGAACATACGAATGCGTAATATTGAGTAGATTTGCTCACTGGCAATGGCGAAGCACGTCGTCGGATGCTCGTCTCGGCGAGTCAGTGAGGCTGTCAGTTTCAATCTCGCTGAATGGAGTGGGGAGTTTGGCGAGATTTTTGACAAGGGAGTGCGACTAGCTTTGGGGAGAGCCAAAAAATAAAATGTTCCGCCGTACTTGTTAATGAGTGCGCAAATCGGTTGATAGTGTAGGTGCCCAACCCTTGAGGCTCTTGTACGGCGGGACATTTTATGACGCCTTAAGTGCCTAACTTTTTGTCAGTCATAGATGATCAGTACAGGATAATCTTCTGGATGTAGAGGAGGTTTGATTATAGCTTGAAGTGTTTGACCTGGGCTCAACGTTTGTTGTGCGTAACACCAAAAATACGTAGATAAAGTCATATTTTCGACAAAATAAGTTGTATCCTGGGGATTTTTAGCTATGACTCGGAATTGGTCAGGCAATTTATTGTGTAATTGAGTTAACACGATTCTCTAGTGATTAATTTAACTATTGGAGAAAACCTAAACAGAAAACCGTTTACCCAACTGGATAGACGGTTCGGCAAACATCTTTTTGTTGTTCTCTGAGTGGAGTCGCGTACTCAAACCTATACATTTAAACAGTTTCAGTATTATTCATTGATGAAAGCATAAAGATACACAAGTACCCATCTAGGGGAATTTCAAAAGGGAAACCGCTTATAAACATCAAAAATAGTTACTATTTACTCTTAATAAGTGATTGATAGAATCTTTTTAGTGCTTAATTGTGAGGAAATTCTGAGGAAATTCTGAGAATTTCAATATCACCCCATAATTAAAAATAGGGTACACCCCGTATTGATTGAGTTATGTCGAATAACAAGGTAAAGGGGCTCTTCTGCGATTTTGGTGAAAAAGGTGGAGGGGGTGGCCAGCCGCTCTAGAAGAAGGTTTCAGACTAATTACCATGAAAAAAGGCTAATTGCGCATAGTAGTTACCAGAAAACCGAAAGTAGTAGTGATAATTTGCCCGACAAAGGCGACAGCATAGCACGTTGCATGAGGTGAGCGAACCGCGAGCCAATTCCTTTGGTACTGCTATACTTTTAAGTGCCTTGAACCAGTTGCGGTGGATATTTCTCTAGAAAGGCACAAAAGAGTAAGTTATCAACCATTGATAGATCTATTTATTACGCCTTGAGTGCCTTAAGCAAATCGGTTCTTCAGTCCTATGTTTTTATCTTAAATTTAGCTGTATTCTTGCTAGAGATATGCTGATAAAATTAGAGTAAAGAAATCTCCATTTTGTTCTTTTGTAAATTTTCAACTTTGTCAAATTTACCTGGCGGGGAGACAAAAGTGCTAGGACGCAGATAAGATAAGCTTCATAGCCCTTTGACCTCGTTGATAAAAGGGAAGCTTGTTGCGATTCAATTTCATTAATTGGG
>JAJPJF010000527.1 GCA_021324415.1 Nostocales cyanobacterium Centralia_MAG_434 | reverse complement strand
AATCGATGTTTCATAGCGCAGCGTAGAAACGAGAAAGGGGACAAAGTCCCCTACGATAATCTAAAAGGTAAGATAATATAAGGTAAGAATAGTAGGGGGGGGGGGGGAGGGGGGGGGAAGGGGGGGGGGGGGGAGGGGGGAGGGGGGAGAAGGAGGAGGAGGGGGACAAGGAGGACAAGGAGGACGGAGGATTTTGATTAAGAATTTATGTGAAATATTATGCGAGAGCGGTGGATAAGTTTTTGAAATTGTACCTAAAGCTCTATTTTTTTATTTTCTATATTGAAGTAAAGCATTCGATTGTTAGTTTGCTATCAAGAATGATTGCATAATCAATCGAATGCTATGCCTATCCATAGTTTTTATTTTTTGGCACTAGTTGCGTAACAACCTGATAATATTCCAATGGAAATCATAGTTACCTCAGCAAGAGTACTGATGATTGTTTGAAGATTGAAAAAATTTTCACTTCTTGTCATGACAAATCCTGTTGTTTAACTCTGCAAAACAGAGTTTTTGTTGCGCTTGATTAAGGCTAAGGCAATTACGGCAAATATACTAAGAGCAGAAGTGGTAGCAGATTCAGGCACTTTTCTAGGTTTTCCTCGACCAGTTCCACTTGTACCAAGACATGTGCCAGTTATGCTTTGATAACGTACACCGAAGTTGCCTAAAGCAAATGAAGTCACAGAACTATTGAAAGCAAGAGTAAAGGAAAATTTTCCTGTACCTCCATTAGTACTTACACCTCCATTGCTACCTCCTTGACAGTTGTTACCAGTTGTAAAACAAACATCAACATTGCCAAATTGGTTGGGAAATGAACCGTTTAAAACAGTACTGCTAAAAAGCCCAGATACACTTGTTTTTGTAGCTGATAGGTTGAGTTGATTGGTAGACCCAAGGCTAGAGTAAACATCAAAACCCAAGGCAGAAGTTCTAGAAGTAATACCACCTCTAGATGTGTTATTCAGCGCAACATCAAAAGTTGCCTGAGTTCCATTAAAACTTTTTAATGTCAAAAATGCTGTAGAGGAGAGTCCAGACACGTTTTGTGTGCTGACATTACCATCAAAGTCAAATTCGAAAGTACTCCCAACATCTTTGATAGCAAAAGATATATCTGGTAAGGCTCTAGAACTACTAGTAGATGTTGCTAAAGCTGAGGGAGCTATGGTTAAATAACAAAATCCTATTACAGATGTAAAGGAGATTCCAAAAACCACTTTTGAAAAAATTGACGACATTGTTTTAAATTATTCCTTCTATTCAGTCACCCAAAACCTACATAAATAACCTGGATTGAGATCTTCATCTATTAAGTGAAAATCTCTATCTTCTTTACACCCAAATTTTAAGATAACTGTGATATGAGTCTAGATTTTTTACAGGAAAAATTTGCTGTGTTTCTAACAGTTAATAGTTCAATACGTTGGAGCAATCTATTTCCTAAATTTAGACTTAGTTATGGAAGTTGTCTATATTAGACTTGATGTTTTCAAAAACACTTTATTTTTGGGTTTAAATACCTCAAAATAAAGTATTTGTACCAAAATCAATAAGACAAAAAAATACATTAAAAACCTAAGTATTTTTCAAGGCTTTATTTTTAATTTTAAAGTTTCAAAAAAACTTTGTAATGATATTTTTTCTCTAAGTGAAATCATGTATGGCAATCCTAAATCATACGTGAAAAATGAGAAACCGGGTTTCTGAGACTTTAGATTTTTACAACTCATCTAGGACTGCTATATTTTCAAGTTGAAAATAGCAAAAAACCCAGTACCATGACTGGGTTTTTCACAATTAAAAATTACATGGCAAAACGGGGGGTTGGCAAGCAGGCAGAAATTACATCATGCCCATGCCACCCATGCCGCCCATGCCGCCCATGCCGCCCATGCCGCCCATGCCGCCCATATCAGGCGCACCACCTGCGGGTTTCTTCTCCGGCTTTTCAACCACTACAGCTTCAGTGGTTAAAACCATACCAGCAATAGAAGCAGCGTTTTGCAAAGCGGAACGCACAACTTTGGCTGGATCAATGATGCCAGCGGCAATTAAGTCTTCAAATTCTCCAGTAGCAGCATTGTAGCCAACGTTGGAGTCACTTTCACGCACTCTAGCGACAATCACAGAACCTTCCACACCGGCGTTGTCTGCGATTTGACGCAAGGGGGCTTCGAGGGCGCGCGTCACAATATCCGCACCAATTTGTTCTTCACTGTCAAGGCTGTTTCTAACTTGCGACACCTTCTTCTGCAAGTGGATGAGTGTGGTACCACCACCAGGAACGATACCTTCTTCTACTGCAGCTTTGGTAGCATTGAGGGCATCTTCAATTCGTAGCTTACGATCTTTGAGCTCGGTTTCTGTGGCTGCACCTACTTTGATCACTGCAACACCACCAGCAAGTTTAGCAATGCGCTCTTGCAGTTTTTCTTGATCGTATTCTGAATCAGTTTCTGCCAATTGTTTGCGAATTTGAGCAACTCGCTTTTGCACGTCTGCCTTGTTGTCAGCGCCAGCAACAATAGTGGTGTTTTCTTTATCAATTGTGATTTTCCGGGCAGTTCCTAGCATCTCTAAGGAAATAGTATCCAGGCTTAAGCCAATTTCCTCAGAAACCAATTGTCCACCGGTGAGAATGGCAATATCTTCTAACAATGCTTTACGGCGATCGCCAAACCCAGGTGCTTTGATGGCTGCTATTGAGAGTACACCTCGTGCTTTGTTGACAACCAAAGTCGCCAAGGCTTCCCCTTCTACATCTTCAGCAATAATCAGCAAGGGTTGACCCAAACGGGCTACCTTTTCCAACACGGGGATCAAATCTTGAATGCTGCCGATTTTCTTGTCGGTAATTAGGATGCGGGCGTTTTCAAATTCTACTGTCATCCGATCATTGTTGGTGATGAAGTAGGGGGAAATATAACCCCTATCTATTTGCATCCCTTCAACGACTTCTAAATCTGTGGTCAGCGACTTTGATTCTTCTACGGTAATAACACCGTCTTTTGTCACTTTCTCCATTGCTTGTGCTAGCATTTCGCCGACTTCTTCGTCATTGCCAGCTGAGACTGTAGCAACTTGGGCGATCGCACTTCCTTCTATTGGCTTTGACACCGCTGCGATTTCATTTACCAATGCTTCTACAGTTTTGTCAATTCCACGCTTCAAGCTGATTGGGTTGCTACCCGCAGCCACATTCTTTAGCCCTTCACGAATGAGCGCCTGTGCCAGCACAGTAGCAGTGGTTGTACCATCTCCAGCAACATCTTTGGTTTTTGATGCTACTTCCTGAATGAGTCTTGCACCAGTGTTTTCTAAGGGATCTTCTAGTTCAATTTCCTTAGCAACGGTGATACCATCGTTGACAATTTGGGGTGCTCCAAATTTTTTCTCTAGAAGAACGTTGCGTCCTTTTGGACCCAAAGTGATTTTCACAGCATCAGCAAGGGCGTTAATACCTCGTTCTAGTGCTCGCCGTGATTCTTCATCAAATGCAACAATCTTAGACATATCTGGT
This sequence comes from Nostocales cyanobacterium Centralia_MAG_434, assembly GCA_021324415.1. Taxonomy (GTDB): domain Bacteria; phylum Cyanobacteriota; class Cyanobacteriia; order Cyanobacteriales; family Nostocaceae; genus JAJPJF01. The sequence goes on along the minus strand of JAJPJF010000527.1, from coordinate 1,340 downwards.
ATTTTTTAGCGCTTCCATTAGACAATTTAGCACTCAGCGGCAAAGAGTGCTAACCCTTCAAGCTCATGAAATCACATATAAACCGGAAAAAAATTGATTAATATATTACAGTTAATGTCTATAACCATTGACAGCAATGGTTAAATCGAGAGATACATATGTATAGTTTTCTCCAGTCTCTCGGTATTGCTGACCCTCGCGGTTCCGGCTGGTTAGCAGTAGTTTTTACATTTCTATTGGCTTGTATTGTAACTTGGAATTTGATTCCGGTAGTACGTAAGTTTGCCTTACGAGTTGGTTGGGCTGACCAACCAAATGCACGACGGTTGAATAAAGAACCCCTGCCTAACGCAGGAGGTCTGGCTATTTACACAGGAGTCATTGCCGCACTGGTTCTAGCCAGTCTTTTACGACCCATTGAAGTGCAAAACGTATTGGCTCAGGTACTGACAATTCTGCTAGGGGGTTCAATCTTGGTTCTTGTCGGTTTTATCGACGACCAGTTTGGCTTGCCTGCTTCAGTTCGCATGTTGATTCAAGTTTTGACTGCTCTTTTGCTGGTTGCCAATGGCATCGGCTTTAAAGTCACTTTCGGTACGCCTTTTGACTCAATACTGTCAATATTGCTGACCGTCTTGTGGGCAGTCGGAATTACCAATGCCATCAACCTAATGGATGGTATGGATGGGTTGGTAGGTGGTGTAGGCTTTATCTCCTCCCTAAGTTTGTTAGCTGTTTCCGCCCAGGTTCCTAACACTGCAGCAGCAACATTAGTGCTAGCAGCATTAGGAGGCGCTGCACTAGGCTTTTTGCGCCATAACTTCCACCCTTCACTCATTATTATGGGTGATGCTGGTGCCTACTTTTTTGGTTATGTATTAGCTGCTACTAGTATTTTAGGTAAACTCCAAGTTACCACAATTTTTGCTTTAGTACCTCCGGTTTTATTTCTCCTCTTACCTGTGCTAGACACAACACAAGTTGTTATACGGCGACTGATGGCGGGTAAAAACCCTATGAGTAGCCCTGGGAAAGACCATTTACATCACCGCCTACTGGCTTGGGGTTTATCTCAACGCCATGCCGCACTTACCCTTTGGTCTATCACCTTAGTGTGCAACTTGCTGGCTATGAGAATACAAAACATGACCTTGGTACAAATGATAACTACTACGATTGGGATTATTTTCCTTTTAAGCTTCACAGTGTGGAGAAGGATAAGAACAGTGTAAAGGAGAGTTAGGAGGAGCCAGTGCGTTGCGGAGGACAGTCGCGTGGGCGGGTCTCCCGACTTGAGCGAACTGTCCGTTGGGGTTCCCCCCGTTGTAGCAACTGGCGTT
>JAJPJF010000519.1 GCA_021324415.1 Nostocales cyanobacterium Centralia_MAG_434 | reverse complement strand
GGATGATCCAGTCTATCGCAAGATTTTCTGTGGTCCCTATCACTATCACTCTAGCCCTCTGCGGGTGCTAGAAAATTTTATCGATCCAGCACACTTCCCAATTTTGCATTCGGGATTATTTGCACACGCCAGCCGTCCCGAGTTAACACATTTTGATTTAAAGTCTCTTCCTGATGAGATTAGCTTCCAATGTGGTTTGTGGGAACTAGATTTTAATTCAGGTAAGCCTCTAGAAGCACCATTGACTTTCAATACTTACGATTACCGCATCTTCCGTCCGCTAGTGGCATACTTTAAACTTGGTCCTGGAGATCATCGTTTAAATATCTTCTATACAGTTACGCCAATTGATGAAGATGAGTGCGTGGCGCAATATTGGTTAATGGTAAACAGAACCCGTGAAATTCCAGTAGATCTCTATCTAGACATTCAAAATCAAGTTGCTATTCAAGATATTGCCATGGTCGAGTCCCAGCAACCCCGACGCTTACCTTTGGATTTGCAAGCAGAAGTCCATTTGCCCAGCGATCGCTATTCGATAGCATACCGCAAGTGGCTCAAACAACAGGGTGTTACTTTCGGCACTATTTAGCACTTAGCGATTGCACTTATGCATCAGAGGTCGGACCGGATTCCGTATCCAACTCTTATTGACATTGAATCTTATCTAAATCATTTTTTCGTAGATAATTAGAAAAATCAATTCTTAATTTCAATTTTTTATCTTCAAAGAACTTGTTTCAATCATCTTTATTGCTGAAACTATCATATATCGACGAGCGTAAACTTATGCATTCGTTATCCGTCAGAGCCATATGTACGTACAATTTAATGCCTGTTTAATAGAATTTAGGGTGAGCAATGCCCACCCTAGAAATTTTACGAATTATGACAAAGTGCTTGTGCTAATGCATCTAAACCAGCTTGACTAGTAAAATACGTGAGATGGTCGCAAGCGATATCTGGAGATATAATTCTTGGCTGAGGGGTTCGCTTTAGGCTAACGCTTTTAATACTTAAGAGTGTCACTGCGATATCGTTAGGTTGCTGGAGGAATACCTTATCTACGACCCTATCTACAGCAGAACCGAATAATTTTTGCATCAGCCGTTGTATTTGACTAGAGTTTTTTCCAGGTTCAATTTGTAATGCCTCTGGACGAATTGAGCGATCGCCAGCAATTATCGTATATTGGACTTTGGGGTCAATATTTTTAGTGATGCCTTGGATAAAATCGCTGTCTGGTTTCATTTGCTGCAAAGTTTTATCGTTAGCAGCTAAAACCGCGAGCAATCCAGCAATAATATTGACAGGCCAAGCAACACTAGAAAGTTGATTTAATCCTATACCAAGAGCTGTAAAAGCCCAATCTTGAATTTGAGGCCAAGGAGAACCAGCGTTAGGTGTACCTAACATCACTAAATGTTGGACAATTTGATTCCCACCTTTTTCCTCAAGAAAAACACGAGAGACTAAACCACCCATTGAATGAGCAACAATATGTAATTGTTTCCCGTGATTTGCACTTAAACCAACCTCTTCTAATCTCTGCTTCAGTAGGTCAGCATTTGCTTGAATTGGCGTTTTGATATTTTCGTAATCAAAAGCCAGAATTAAATCATACTGCTCTTGCAGAGTTTTCTGTTGTCCATTCTCTGTCGTTTTTGCCAGAACGCTAGGAAGTAAACTTTCTGTATCACCAATAACACCGTGAATATAAAGCAGAATTTTCTTAGCTGCGGCAACTTGTGTTTGAATTTCCTTGGTGTTGTCATTATACTTTACCCGTCCACTTTCCGAGACAGTTGCACTTCGTAAAAGCGGATAGGGAAAATTCATACCCAATTGCTTACCCACATTTTCGTAAAAAAGTTTTTGGAAAAATATCTTAATAGAACCTTGCAAACTGCGACTATTGACTGTTGGTTCGGGTAAACGTTCTAGTACAATTTCTGTCTTACCATTTGTCGTCACAGCTTTACCCAGAGGTAAGAAAAATTCTCCATCATAAGCTATGGGTAAAATTTGTTCATTTGATAACAATCGCTGACCAACCAATAATTTGAGTGGATTTTCTGGCGTTACACTTTCGTGATTTTGCACATCAACAATTTCTAAAACACTATATAAACCAGGACTGCGAGTTGTGTTAAATTGGTATGGTTCAACCAGTTGCCTAACGCCGTTACGTTGAAGAGTAGTTTGTTCTTGTAAGAAAACAGGTGGTATCAAATTACTGTTAACATGTCGACTACTAGGAGGCAAAGGATTGAGACTAAATCTTCCCTTAAAATCTGAATGTCCTTGTAGTTCTACACTAGTCATTAAAGTGCTTAATTCCGATTCTTTTATCTCCACTCCACCAGGTGGTTTTACCAGGTTAATTTTAACTTCCTGAGTCATCCAGTTATCAATATATTTGTCTTGTTTCCGCCTTGTTTCACGAGTATAAACTTGGTCCATCAAAAGATTGAGAGCACCAGATAAACCTGAAGAACGTCTTACTGGAGGTGGAGAATCTAGCCCTGGTTGTTGGAGTAAATTCGCATCGAAATCTTTTGTACTGACAATTAACTTGAAAATTGTATCGTACTCTGTAATCCCATTATTTAAGTATACTCTGGGAATTTCGACATATAATTCTTCACTTTCTGTAACATTTCCAATCGGTAAACTTATACTCCTCCTTTCTGGAAAAAAGTCAGGCACATCTATTGCATAGCTTCCAGCTAATTCTATGATTTGAAAAAACAGTTCTTTGTCGGTTTTATTGGTTACTTTAATTTTTACTGATGGTGGTTCTGGTTCAGAATTATTATTCGGAAATGTATATTCCCCTTGGAGAGCAGAAGTTTCTGTTTTTGATGAATATTGATGATCTCCAGAAATGACAATCACTTCCATTTCCACGTCACCAGCTTTTATTTGACTAGTCGGTGGAGTTTTCAATTCCAGAATATTTTTCCAACGTGCAATATGCTCTAAACGTTTGATGATTGTGTTTGCGCGTTGTTGCGTGTAACCTTGGTTATCAGGGACATCGGGAACTGGTGCTACTAATGGCTGTTTATCGGCAGGTTGTTTAATCCAATACTGATTGTGAATTGCTTCTATGTAATAATCAGCATTATCTAAAGAGTCGGTTTCTCGAACCAATAAGGAAGGTTTCCCAGCATCAACCGCTGACAGTGCTGTACGAGCTAGTTTGACGCCTCCATCATCTCCTTGAAAATACACCTTTAACTTAGGTAATGGGACTTCGGTTACAATTGCCCAATAAGGTTCATCTTGAGATAATTGACTGCTATCACCAATCATTTCAGCAATACTAACTTCTGTAAATACTTGAGTCAGCTTTGCTTGGCAAATAGCATTGTTAATTTCCTGTAACTGTTCTGGTGTACTTCCTTGACGGAAAATAGCTATTATAGTCTCCCCTTCAGATGTAGAACGAATACCATGTAAAAGACCACCATTAATTACCCAATTCTTCTGAGTCTCACTGTCATAACTCAAAGTGAAATAATTGATAGGTTCCCCTGCTGCACCTCCCAAGAAAGGCTGTATTAAATCATCCAATTTTGCTTCTATTTGGGGTGACTGGTCTTTAACTTTGCCGGTAATTAAAGCATTAATGTCTTGAACCAAATTTGCGTAGGATAAACTACCATTAGTACGCTGTAGAGCTTCAGTTAGAAAGTAAGAAAAAGCACCACGACGTTGACCATCTGAGCCTGTATGCTCTTTCGCAGTTTGAACGTCTCGACAAGCCGCAATTGCTACGTGTCTGGGTAGCTGATAACTATCACGTAAGCGGTAAGTTACCCATTCTCGGGGAAAAAGAAAGTCTTCTAAATCTCTGACCTTCCCATCAGGATTTATTTGACGTTCCACTACTTCTGGGTCTCTTGTTGCAGTACCAGAGTGACAAGAATCCAAAATAATCAGGATGTGGGGGTTATTTTTTGCGACTTGCTCAATTAAATAGCTTAATTCCTTATCTGCTAAATCGCGACCTCCTGGTGTACGGCTGTCGTAGCACACTAGAGTTTCAATTTTACCATCTCGTTCTTGGTTGCGAAAAACCTCGGGTGCTGTTTCGTAGGAGCCATGACCCGAATAGTAAAACAACACAACATCTTCACTGTCAGCTTTGCACAGATGCTGTAAAAAGCCGTCAATAATCGCTTGACGCGTTGCTAAATCATTCGTTAACTTCCAAGGAACAACAGAATTTTCTACTAACTCCCATTTCTTATCAGTAGCTATTCGTTGGCGTAAGTATGTCTCTATTGCTGTGATGTCATTGACACAACCTTGTAGTGACCTCACTGGGGAATGGTAAGTATCAATACCAACAAGTAACGCATAGATTTTCTGGGCCATTTGTGTTCTCCTAGCTGCATCGGCTGCAAAGAAACAGCAGTATTTATAACAAGGCTACAAATGGACAAGACCTTATTCCAGACAAATGTTATCAAGTTAGGCAGATTTTTGATAGCTTGATGAGACAAGAGGGGAAACCTGGGGCTAAAAATGCGATTGCAAACTTGCAGCCATTCCACCAGTAGCGACACCTGCGCCAACACTCGCTTTTCCTGAAAATAGATCCCTCACAGATCTAATTCGCTGAGTTGCCACGGCTGCTGTCTCCAACAAGTATTGAGTTCTATCAATCATGGACTTTTGTGAGTAAAGGTACACATCTATCATGCAGTATCCCATTAGAGATAGAACTAGCAATTAATATGCTTTTAGCATGTAACTAACTAGAGCATAAAAATGCTATTGCCATTCGAGACACTGCACAAAGTGCGATCACTCTACATAGGACTACGTAAATTCTCCCTTGCTGAGAGTAGCTAGAGTAGAGCTATAGTCTAATTTTGGCTTGTGAGTGTATCCTAATTTTTCTCCACCAATCAATTATCAATGACAATTGCAACAAATCTCTTATTTTCAAAATTCCAGCCTCAAGAATTTGAGCAGCTTTGTCAATTGCTATGTTCTGTGTTTGAAACATCTCCAAAAGAGTTAGCAAAACTTTACCAAGATATTGACAGCACATTTTATCAACCAGGTTGGCCAAAACATTTTGTACGACGGGACTTTTTTAAGTCTGCTTCAGAGCCATTTCGGCATACCTGTCAAAAATCTCCTGTTATTGCAGTGGATTTACCTAGTCTTATAGAATTGGATGATGGACAAAATTATAAATCAACCATTGCTCTTATTGGTCAAGACCCCAAAAATAATGAGGACCAAGAGCAATTAGTAGTTGGTACACCATATGGTTTACATCATCAAGGCTCTCGAGAGGAACTGTCCCAGACAAAACTCTATTTTGAAATGGTTCATGTTTTGCTCGAATTAGGATACCGAGTTTACATGACAGATTTACTAAAAATATGGGTTTGTAATCCTGAGCAACGCTATGTTGGGCTTAAATTACCAGCTTCGGATCAGCAAAGGTTTCTTAGTCTCGTAAAACTAGAATTAGATGTGTTACACCCAGTTTCCATAATTACTTGGGGGAAAAAAGCTGCTAGTGCTGTAGACCAATTAAAATCAGGTATTAAGCATTTGAAGTTTCCCCATCCTAGTGGTGCTGCTAGTGGTAAGTGGCAAGAACTGATGCAGCAGTCTCCAACTCATTGCAATAAGTTAGCGTATTTCCGAACACAAACCACTCAATTCCTTTGTAACTCACTCTTACCAAGAAGCTAATAGGTTTAGTTTGTCGTGGTAATATCCAGAAATTCTCTAAGCGGCGATCGCAGGATTTGAACATCTCACGGCATCTCTATCAGAAATTTATCACAATCTCAGCAGGGTAGCTATGCACAAGATCATCTATAGTCATAAATATTCTATAGTTAGAGATATATAGAGTTCCTATCTGATTTTTGAACGACAAGAACAACGGTCATTGTCAGTCACATCCTGTCCACTACAGGTGGATTTTAGTAGCTGAATAATTGACCTTTCAAAGCATTAACTTGGCAATTCAAGATTCAGGAAAATGTATCGGAGCAAAGCAATGACTAATATTATATCACAATTCATATCGCAGATAAACAATAAGTTTCATCAAATATTCACCCAAGAAAGTAACGGATCAACTTCTGAGGAAACAAATCTTCAAGCAGCATCACCTTTAGAAATAGCTTATAGCATTGCTCATACACTTCCAGGACGAGTACGACTTCATGTACCTTGGATTTCTCAAGACTCATTTTACGTTGAACGCCTAAAGGCATTGCTCGACGCAGAACAGTGGATCACTAGTGAGCGAATTAATGCCGATGCAGCATCTATTATCATTACTTATAACTATAGAATGATATCGGATTCCAAAATGCGATCGCGTTTGGCAAGTTTGATTAAGTCTGCTGCTAGCACTGCAGTTGCGGCGACGAACTCAGTAGCGAAATCCACTCCACCAGCCTCCTCTACTAAAGAGAGTGTTCAACAAACCACGCCATCTGTTCAGGTAACTGAAGAAACACCAAAGGCAACAGACACACCTCTACCATCAACTCAGCTAGTCCCTGAAGAATTAGCAAGCTCATTTTCTCCCACTCAGTCTCCTCCCCAAGAGGCTATCCTTGTTGACTCCGCACCAGTACAACAAGATGTTGTTTCATCTCAGTCTCCTCCCCAAGAGGCTATCCTTGTTGACTCCTCACCAGTGCAACAAGATGTTGTTTCATCTCAGTCTCCTCCCCAAGAGGAGATCCTTGTTGACTCCTCACCAGTGCAACAAGATGTTGTTTCATCTAAATTAGAACCACACACTGTCCCAGAAACCAATCCAGTTTTTGATAGCCGAGTCTTTCTTTTTGAAGTAGCGGGTTTGCATCAAAGCAAAGAAACTGACAAAATGAACTGGTCTATTCGTCACAGCGGCAATGTCTTTATCAGAGTGCCCTACAATCGTATGAATAAGCAACTGCGGTTGATCAATCGTTTGGGAGGTAAAGTTGTTAGTATTCAACCTGCTCACAGTGTAGATATTTGTTACACCAATTCTTAAGAAGGGTGTGGGGTATAGGGTGTAGGGTGTAGGGTATCCCCATCAATGAATTGAGGGGATTTCATTTATGAATAAATTTTTTGTTTTCTCCATAAATAAATTTATGGGCTTTAAACCAGCTTGGGTGTAGAGTAGGGTGTTCATTTTCTGCAAGAATTTCTTTT
>JAJPJF010000127.1 GCA_021324415.1 Nostocales cyanobacterium Centralia_MAG_434 | reverse complement strand
AGCGTGGAAAAGGAATGCCTCATGCTCCGTATCGTCATGTATTAAATAGCCTACTGTATATCCGCGCTTACTGGGTGTCGATGGTGTGATTTACCAAAGGGAGATATATGGGCATCGAAAAGCTCATCCCACCGATGGTTAAAGCGATGGCACGTAGATGGAACATTTGAACATTTAAAAGCACGTATACTAGCGATCGCCAACGAGAGAGGCTTGATCAATTGGGATTTTGGAGCCGTAGACGGCTCTTTTTCCCCCTGGCAAGGGAGGAGGTGAGGATGTTGCTTACGGTAGAAAGGGTAAAGGGGTTTTAATCCATACACTAACCGAAGGGAATGGAATGCCTTTAGCTAATTGTACAACCCCAGCCAACGGCAGCGAGAGAGAGCAAGTCTTGCCACTATTAGATAAAGTAAAACTTAAAACTTTAAAACCAGGAAGACCACGTAAAAGGTTAAAGGTGCTGGCGACCGATAAAGGCTACGATTCAAAGGATAAACGTGCTGCTTTACGCAAAAGAGGAATTAGACCCCAAATACCTAAACGAAACTGGAAGACCAAGAAAAACAGAGGTAGACCAATTAAAATCTCAGTTCCAAGGTTTCAACAGGAACGTTGTTTTGCATGGTATCAACGTAAATATCGCCGTTTAGTGGTCCGATGGGAACGTCAAACAGTATATTTTGATTCCTTCATTGACCTTGCAACTATCCACATATGGATTCAAAGGATTTTATTAGTGGGATAGATTCTTGGAACAGCGAATTCAAGGAGCGGAAAATGTTGGTGCTCATAAGACTTCAATGCTACAGGATATTGAAGCCGGACGCCTGACGGAGATAGATGCTATTGTCGGGGCAGTGGCAGAATTGGGAAAACTGACTCAGACTCCTACTCCCCACATTGATGCCATCTATGCCTATATTAAGCTGTTAGAATTATGGTCTTAATTTCAGAACTAGCAAAAAATAAATCTCTATCCTTTGGTATACAGAGATTTCATCTGAATTTCATTATTTAGTTTTAAATTACGAATATACAAAGTTAAACGCAACTCACTCAAGCGTTATCATACTCATCTAAAAAATATTACAAAAAGTCTATTTATTAGCCTTTTGAAGTATATACGTTTCAAAATACATAACTGTCTGAGTGTGAGATGAAGCGCCATCCATGAGAGTAAAGATTTTGTATGAGACATAAACAAATGGATGAAAAATCAAATGCACGTTCATCTGGCTTGAATGAAAACTCACTTCATAAGTTTGGCTATACTGAACTGTTTATGTTGTTACTGCTATTTGCTGCAGGTATTTCTGTAGATTATTGGTTGAATCATCACCAACTACCTTGGCAATCATCGAATATTCAGTTACAGGTGTAAACATCAGCGTCTAGTATTGACATGTCTTGTTGACGTATATTGCAGCTTTTACTAGGTACTAATCTCGAATTGTAGCTATTAAAAAAAATCTCCAACTTATAAATGAATGGCACTTATTAGACATACTCTTTGGAAGCGTCTATCTCGCCTACTTGTACGACCCAAGCGCCTGGCGATTTTTGAAGCTTGCTTGATTGGCTTAGTTTCTGGACTAGCAGCAGTCGTGTTGGGACAAGGTGTGGGAGCGTTAGGTGGATGGCGTCAGAGTATATCTCATCTATTGCCTGCTTACTATGTACTGCCGATAGTTGGTTTGGTTGGAGGATTTTTAGCAGGCTGGCTAGTAGAGACTATAGCCCCTGCAGCATCGGGTAGTGGCATGTCAGAAGTCAAGGCTGTATTAGCATGGGTACCGAGGCCTCTGAATCTACGCATAGCATTGGTAAAATTGGTGAGTGCAACTTTAGTCTTGGCAACTGGGATACCGCTCGGCAAGGAAGGGCCAACAGTGCAAATTGGGGCGGCTTTAGCCAATCAGTTGAGTCGTTGGTTCCCAACTTCACCTGATCATCGCCGCCAGTTGATCGCAGCCGGAGCTGGCGCTGGATTGGCAGCGGCTTTTGATGCACCCATTGCTGGGGTGCTATTTGTGGTGGAAGAACTGTTACAAGATGTCTCTGGAATTACTTTAGGAACAGCAATACTAGCTTCGTTTATTGCTGCCGTGATTACTCGAATTTTGGGTACTCATAGCCTGGATTTGGATTTACATTTAGTGACACTTAATACCAGCTTTTTTGCCCCAGAGATTCCCTTCTATATACTTTTAGGAGTTTTGGCAGGCTTAGGAGGTGTGTTGTTTAATTGGGGTGTTCTTGCTTGCCTAAAATTATATGGCCGCTTCCTGAAAGTGAGTTTACCTTGGCGAGTTGGACTGGCTGGACTGGTGACAGGTTTAACCCTTGTGGCTCTTCCTCCAGTTTTTCGAGACAATGCTGGATTAAGAGAACTGTTGCTAACGGGTAATGCAAATTGGCAACTGGTCGGCTTAGCATTTTGCACTCAATTCTTGCTCATCCTTTTCACTTACGGTTCTGGTGCACCTGGTGGATTACTTGTTCCCAGTTTAGCACTGGGAGCGGCCTTAGGTTATTTGGTAGGAATCTGGGAACATCAGTGGCTGGGGTTAAGTTTGGCGACAACTTATGCACGGGTAGGGATGGGGGCATTCTTCTGTGGAGTGGCCCGAGTCCCGATCACAGCAGTCATTATCGTGTTTGAAATGACCACCGATTTTAATTTGGTATTGCCGTTGATGATTGTCTGTGTGATAGCTTATCTAGTGGCAGAACTCTTTGAGACGGAATCACTATACGATAAATTGCTGGAATTTAAAGGCATTTATCTCTCTAAAAAAGGTGTGTCTCAACAAGGACCTTGGATGGCACTAACAGCAGCTGATATTATGCAACCTCACGTACAAACTTTTTCCTATCATATGAGGTTGGATGAAGCTTTACAGGTGTTTTCACAATCCTCTTACCGTAGCTTTCCAGTATTAGACAATGGCAAACTCAAAGGTATTTTAACTCAAAAAGATGTCGCCCATCTCTCTGAAAGGGGATTGAATGGTAATCAGACAGTAGCAGAGGTCATGATTTCTGAACCGATAACCACTTATCCTCAAGATACTCTTGCCCATGTCGTTCACTTACTCAATCGTTACAATCTTAGCAGTTTACCAGTTGTCGAAGGACGTCGTTTAGTAGGGATCATTACTCACAGTGATATTATTCGTGTCGAGGCTGCCTATCTAAATTCTCAGGAAGAGATGGGAGGTCGAAAAGCAGAGTCATCCCAGGTGATTTATCGTGTGCGTGCACCGGAAACTGGACAAGGACGTTTGCTAGTACCATTGTGTAATCCTAAAACATCAGAAACGCTGTTGAAAATGGCTGTAGCAATTGCTCGCTATCACCGTTACGAAATAGAATGCCTGCATGTCATTGTTGTCCCTCGCCACCAGCCTCTTACCGAGACTCATGTAAATATGAGGTTAGCTCAGCGCTTATTGCGCCAGGCGATGCAGTTGGGACAAGCATGGGATGTACCTGTACATGCCCAAGTGAGAGTTGCTCACGACTTATCAGAAGCGATTTTGCAAACTATCAAAGATCGTCATATTAACTTGGTGTTGATGGGTTGGAAAGGTAGCACAAATCAACCAGGACGGATTTTTAGTCAGGTGGTAGATACAGTGATCCGGCAAGCTGTACCTGAAGTGGTATTGGTGAAGTTGCAAGACCAGAACCATTTTGAACGCTGGCTTGTACCCATAGCAGGCGGTCCGAATGCTGAGGAGGCGATCGCACTATTGCCAGCACTCACTTCTCTAGATAAAGCACCAACAATCAACTTATGTCAGGTATTTGAACCCGGTGAAACCAACCCAGACACCACATATCTTAACAAAGCTGCTGATTTCCTTGAACAACATCTTGAGGGCTTAGTAACAATAGCTCCACTCACTGCCACTTCAGTTGCAGATGCAATCTTGGAGTTTGCCAAAAGCAACAACATTGATGTGATTATTTTGGGTGCTTCTCGTGAGGGATTGTTGCAGCAGATCATACACGGCAATATTCCTGCAATTATCTCGCGTAATAGCCAACAGACGGTAATTT
>JAJPJF010000434.1 GCA_021324415.1 Nostocales cyanobacterium Centralia_MAG_434 | reverse complement strand
GCTCCACAGGGGGAATAAAACTTGCACGTAGTAAACCATGCTGTAATAGTTCGGCTATCCACGCTCGCGTCTTTGATGTCTGTTTTGCGTCCTGGCACCGCTTTTATATGGTGAGACCAGCGCTGCAGGAGGGTTTCCCTCCGTAGGCGACTGGCGAACCCGAAGGGCGAGCATTCACCAACATGACTTCAAAGTTTCCTTCTAAGATGTTAAATACAGGTCGCCAGTATTCTCCGGTACTTTCCATTGCCACATGAGTACATTGATAACTTGTTAACCAGTCAGAAAGATTTAACAAGTCCTTTGTCATGGTGCTAAATGTCTGAATTTCCTTGTGCCAACCACCCGAAGAATTCGGAGTAATTACACAAGCTACTACAGTCTTTTTGTGTACATCTAACCCAGCGCTTCGGTGTGTGGACTACTTGCATATGCCTTGACCTAACAGCTGTAGCTCAAATTGATAGGGGCTAATACATGGATACCTCAACTGGTAGATTCTGACTTACGTGCTTCCCGCCACTACTTATAGTACGATTGGCTTCGCCACTGCCCCTTGGGCAATCGCAACAATTGGCAATGCCTCTGGATATCCGGGTTCGACTGCCTCTCAGGCTCTATGGCTCTAATGAAGGAGTAACCTCGTTTGTATCAGCCTTAAGTGCAAGCTACCACATTTTCATGTATGGCGGTGAAATTTGTTTCATTGGGACTGCCTCCTGCCTTCTGCCTTCTTCAAAACATTTCGATATTTCACGCCTTTTCTCTCATATTTTGAGATTCAGATGCAATCACATCGATGTCTGAGGTTAAAAAGCCCCTATATTCCATCATCTAGCAATCTCCGTATTTATAGCATTGCTTAAGTTCTATTTAAAACAAATATTATTTAAATATTTCTATTTGCTTGTTGTTACACTTTACTACTGATTTATTTGATCTGTACGGGTGATTACGGTTGGTGCAAGATCTGAGTAAATAAAAAGTATAAAATTACCCGCCTTTCCCACTTTTCCTACTTTTAGCAGTAATACATTAGTTCTACTTAAAATCGATTTCCACTAGCTTAACCTCGTGCAAAGTTTGCACAAGGTTTATCTGACAACAGTGTTGACTGATAAGGATTCTAAGTATTTATGTGTAAATTTGAGTGCAAGAAGATAGGTAAAAGTTTTGCACCTTCGCCCCCGGTACGGGGGGAATGGTTGGTTACATTCGACCTACTTTTCCTACTTTTTCGGTTGTGAGCGCCAAAAAATTACCTACTTTTCCTACTTGAAATGACTTTCAAATGTTGATACTTTATCAAAAGTTGGCAAATCTTCTTTTAAATTTTATCCGCGCAAGTAAATTAGGATTATCCTAAAGAGTGCTTTTTATCTCTCAGACTGCTTGAGGGAGGTGACAAGCAAGTTAAAATATATTAAATGATAGAACCCTAGAAAATTCTAGGGTTCTATCATTTCAGTGACTGAAATGAAACTACTACACCGGGAGCGCAAATAAACCAACCATTTTAAAAAGCCAAAAGGCTTGATTTATAACACTTTTAAATGAGTTGATACTATAATTGATTCTGTTTGTCAATGCGCAAATTATAGTAATAAAAAAGCCAAGTAGAAAAGTAAGATAAGTATGTTGTTTTTAATCAAGTATTGCACTCTCTATTAAAGTGTTTTAAAATTCATACTACAAGCTTTGTTTAACAACTATTTTTATTTTCGCAGCTATCTAACTATTTAGAAATTAGTTACGTATTTGTATAGTCAAAAAATTATACAAAGAAATATAGTTGCAGTGATTATTTAATGCAAACTTGTAAATACTAGTAAAAGTAGGATAGATATTTATGCCCCAAAATCCCATCGTTCTCGTTCCTGGTTTACTTGGTACTAGACTCGAAACCAAAAATGAAGCCACTCAAAGCAAGTACGAGTTTTGGTGCTACCCAGCATTTGATAATACATCTGAACCTACTACCGAGGTTCCGACCTTAGAAGTGGAGGCGTTCAAGGCATTTGTTGGTTGGGAGTATCACAATCCCAGCGTTTTCTCTCAAGAGAAGTCAACTCTTAAGCCTCTAGCTCAGTGGTGGTTGGATCAGATGAGACTAGAAAATGACGGCATTACCCCAAAGAAAAGTCCAAGCGACAATAAATATGTCAAAGGTCTTTTTGGGATTTATAATCTAAATCGTCTACTACCTGGATTTCAATACTTTCAGCCATTAACCGATAGGTTGGTAGAGGAAGGATATCAGATTGTAATAGGTGCTGGTTACGATTAGCGTGTACTACCACAGGGTCTTATTTCTAGGTACAACTACTTTACTAACTTAAAACAGGAAATCGAGCTGGCATTCAAGGAATTTAATAATACTCCAGTAATCATCATTGCTCACAGTCTTGGTAACCGAGTTACCCAATACTTTCTAGAATGGATTAAGAACGATTCCACTGCCGGACAAGAATGGATCAACCAACATATTGCCCGTTATATTGCGGTAAGTCCTCCATGGCTTGGTGCCCCTATGTCTATTCGTTTAGTAATTAGTGACGAGTTGATTTTAAATGGGCAGCTACTCAGACCTATGAGGGCTGTTATGCAGAGTTATGGAATGGTTCCCTGGTTGTTACCAGTAACAACGAATCACTACCAATACTTCAACACTGAGCACTTCGCTTTTCTCGAGAATGATTATAATCCCATGGACATTTCTTCGACTTTGGAGAAGGGAGGTGCAACTAGGATTAAAGATTTTATGAATAATGAATATACCTCACAACCTAACTTTTTTACTGCACCAAATACCGAATTTGGTAGCCTTGCAGTACAACCACCATCAGTTCCACATCTTCATGTAATCTACTCAACTGGTCGAAATACTGAAATCGGAGCTTACTACAAGCAAGAACCTGGAAACGTACTCACTCTTGACGATAGCGATAGACGCTCAACTAAAGAAGCCAAAAATTTTATTG
>JAJPJF010000437.1 GCA_021324415.1 Nostocales cyanobacterium Centralia_MAG_434 | reverse complement strand
TATTCGGTTTCTTGATAGCGTCCTACTTTGTCAGCAATACCAGGTAAACATTGCAATTTCAGACTGCATCCATTACAGCGTGTAGTTTTCACGGCTTTTGGCATTGAACCTGTAAATAGGAGTGTTTGAACGGCTTCAATGGTGGTGATTGTGTGGTGGCGGAGTTCATTGGTAAGTTTTACTAACTGACGTTGATGGGAGTGTGCATAGTAGACATAACCAGTGTTGAGACTTTTTCCTGTCATTTCTTCCAAACACAATGCTTGTGCACAGACTTGTAACTCATCGTTATCCCATTCGCCTTTTTTTCCGCGCTTGTATTCGACGGGATACCACTCACCGTTTTCTGATTCAATTAAATCGGCTTTACCAATAAGTTGATATTTGTCTGATTTAAGCCAAATTGCCCGAATTTGCCAAGTTTCTTCGTCATGTCCTTCTCCTACTGTGTGAACGCGCTCATGTAAACTGGTTCCTTCAATGGTGTATTGATTGTCAGTAAATTCACCTACACAAAACATCCTCCAGCAGCGGTGAGGACAATATGCGTATTGGTTCAATGCGGCAATAGGAATATATTCTGTGTCATTCATGGTTTTCAGGAATTGAGAGGCGGCGTGTCATACCCATACCCATCGTTGTTTTGCGTCCAACACCTGCGTACAAGGCAAAGTCAGCAAGGGTGTTGATTTGTTTAATTGCGATTGGTTCAACATCTCCAAGAACGCGATAACTCATTTCACCAACGCAGCCAATAAACTTGCTGTCATAGTTGCTGACAACTTCTGTGTGCATTTTGAAAAAGCTTGGGTAGATTGACTCAATAGGGATGTTGGCAAATTCAATTCCACTATATTTGTTCCAACGGCTAAGAAGACTGTTGAAGATAGACTCTCGAGTTGGGAGAACGTTGTCGTATCCACCTTGGCGAAAGGCTACAGGTGTTGCAAAGCTTAGGGTGATGAGGCGATCGCGATCGCTAGCCAGATCATATAGTTGTGTGTAGCCGCAAGCATTTGCCCAAGGTTGTGTTGATTGTGGTGTACCGAGAATGCTAGTAATATACAAATCAGCAGAACCCAAATGCCAGGGATGTTTAGTAGGGTTAAGATTGAGCCATAGTGAAGTCAGCTTGCCAAAGAGGGTATCGTCTAAAAGGGAGATGCGCCACCAACAGGCTGTACCAGGGGGAATGGGGCGTTGATGGGAAAATTGCAAAGTGTGATGATTTTTGTGTTGGTAACTGTGATGGTTTCGTTGTATTTGTAAGGGTGAAAGAGTAAAGGCTTTGTCTGCGTTGGATGTATGTAGATGTTCTCCTAGTGCTTCATCTACAGAACTGATGAGAGTGAGAAAGAGAGCGTGATAGTGTCTACCGGTGAGAAACTGAGGGTAGATTGGAGACTGGGGGACAAGGTTAAGGATAAGACTGTTAGGCATGATTGAGATTTAGGATTGTGAACCGCAGATAAACGCATATCATTATCTATTTTATCTATGTGTATCTACGTATACCAGCAGTTACAATGATGAATTGTAGTATCTGTAGGGTATGTTAGGACGCCAGTCCATAACGCACCATTAAGGAATCATCTCTTGAATTTTCATATTCTTCCAATAGTAAATCAACGTCTAGTTCAAATAGTGAAAGCTGTTCTTCCTGATCTGAGCCTTTGTAAGCTTTATGGAAAATCTGAGCCCAACTTATTTATTTTCTGCAACCATTGGTTGCAGTTTTTTATTCTAGCTATAGACACCATCAGAACAAGGTTTATTAAGCAATAAAAGGTTCATCATCTGGAAGACGTAATTGTTTTCCTTTCATTACTATTGTTAATATTCCTGCAATACCTGGTAAAAATCTATATTCTTTTTGAGCATTGCTACATTGAATGATAATGGGATAGGACACAATTCCTTCTTTCCGCATTTGAAAAATAACGTACTGATTCTCTTTTTCAGCTATAATGACTCCTGGAATGAGATATTTTTTCAGTACTTCAATTAGAGGTGTAGGTCGTATTGCCCCTCTCAAACGTCGTTCAATACGACAATTTTTGAAAGCAGTCAATTTATTGAGTTCTGTGTTGACAAATTCTTGCCAAGTATCAGGATAGCTCAATCGAAAAATCAATTCGTAATTTTCATTGGAACGACTAGTCACTTCTATGAATTCACCATTTTGAACAAATTCGTAGTAACGCAAAAGATGAACAGGATCTAGGCGCGTTTCTTCTGACTCATCTAAGAGATAACCATGAGGGTCACGAATTGGGAGACTTTCAAATAAGCTATCCCTAAAGTTAAATAATGGCGCATAGCTGACGCTAAAAATTTTAGCAAATTCTTGTAAGTCCTTGGCTGCTTCGTCATCTTTCTTAAAGAAAGGTTCGTAACATTCTAATGTAGTGATTCCATTTTGTAAATCTTCCCAATCTTCAGGATATTTAGCTTTGATAAAATTTTTGACAAAAGCTTGACCACCAGGAGTATACTTCCAGTTTTCCTTAACTTCTTTAAGAGAAACTTTACTGATATTTTCAGCCCCACGTAAAACTTTCATTCTGAAGCGATAGTCATCCCAAGTGCGATTTCCACCCAAAGTAGATTTTAGTGTTTCAAAAAGCTTTGGTATTAATTCTGCACCTGCTATATTTTGAAATAATTCTTCAAGTTCTAACAGTAGACGAGCAATTTCTAAAAATGCCTCAGAACGCCAATAAGCAAGTAAAAAAGGCTTATCTAGACAAGGAAGATTCTCAAGTGTTTGCTGAAGTGTGGAACGTCCTCCAGATGTATCGAGAGAGGATAAACCTTGTTCCCAAGCTATAGCAGGTAAATAAGCTATAGCTTCTGAATCAATATTAGTTGCTGACTTACCCAAAACTCGTCCGACTCTACCAATTCTTTGCCAAAATGAAGCGCGATTGTGTGCTGAAAAAATAAGCCAATCTAGATTTTGTCTCGTTTGTTCAGCGGTTCTTTCAAAGTTAAATCCTACATCTACAGTGCTTGTTGCCAAAATAATTTGACACTGCATTGCTCGTTGTCTATCTTTAATGGGTGCAGGACCAGTAATACGTCCAATCTGATTAGTCAGTCCTTGCTCATCTAACAAATTTTTGAGGCGATTAATACTATCCAGAGAGTCGAGGATTACCGCACCGTTTTCTTGAGGTCTTTCTCGAAAACGTTGGACCACTTCAGATGCTAACTCTGCTAGCCATTCTTCCTTACTATCTGGTTGTGGTCTTAATTCTAAATTGACTGCTGTTTGTGAGGGTAAAAGTTTACCATTACCAGTTTCTCCATTTATTCTGACTATTCTCACACCCTGCCTCTCTAAACTTTGCAGTGCTAATTCACAAGCTGGTTCTGGTGTAGCTGTCAGCAAGATAACTCGTCTTCCATGCTTGAAAAAGTCAAAAATATGAGAATGAGCAAGATAAAACAGCAACCCCACTAATTGCTTAGCATCATAGAGATGAAACTCATCAAAAATGACTGTAGCAAACTTGCTGTAAAAACTGCTGGCGATATTACCCTTATCAAGCCTGTTGTAAGCAAAGAAAGTAGCGTAGTAAAAAATATCAGGGTTAGTTACCAATAGTATTGGTCTATTTCCACCTGCTTCCGGAAAAATAGTTGCAGGATTTCGCAAAACATTATAGAGCTTTTCTCCTGGTCGTCTGTTGACTTTATCATCACCCCAAGTTCTAATTTCTCTTGCAGAGGCTGATTTAACTATGTGAGGTAACCCAGCGTCTTTTACAAACTTTTCTGCAGCTTCTCTTTGCTGTTCTACCAAAGCATTAGTGGGAGCAATATAGACAGCACTTTTTGTAGGTTGATGTAGTAAAACTGTAAATCCTGCTTTGGTTTTTCCTGTACCTGTCTGTGTTGAATTGATGATGATATCAGCATCACGGGATTTTTCAAAAACATCAACTTGATGTTCAAGTGCATGAGTGATGAATGAAATTTTCTCAGGTAGTGATGTACAGGCAAAAATACTACGAGGTTCAAGTCTAGTCACTAATCTTTGATTAGTCATTGCTTCTATCTCCACAACAAAAATTTAACCCTTCTGGCACAATTATTTTGCCTACTTGCCAAGCAGCACCTCGAAAATGAAGATTTTTAAGTATTGGTGCTGGAGGCATAGAAATTAAATCAAAAGATAAAATTTCAATCTGTGGAGGCAAATCAGCAACATTCAAGTAAGCTTTAGTTTTGTACTCTCCATCTGGTAATAAGTTGATATCACATTGTTCGATAACATTCACCTTAACTTTACTTGCAAACTTACCAAGACGAATATAATCAGGTAATTCGCGATCGCCAAAGACCACCGTTTGAAATTTATTACCACGTTCTATCATTCTTAAACGTCCAGTTTGAGGAAAATTACTTGGTCTAAAGGAATTGGGTTTTTTCCCTTGGCGTTGCAATGGTAAATCTTCCCGCGTAGTGGCAACACGGTTATTAGTCATGGCATACCAATAAGCATCAGAAAGAGCATTGAAACGTTCAAACCGGAAAGTAACTAGACCATTAGTAGGCGAAGCTGGTAGTATATAGAATTGTTGTGTGATCGCTTCAAAATCTTCTTTGTAAGTTGGTCGTCCTGTAGCCTGTCCTTGGAGGCGATAGGGAGAATTAACCAATCCTAAAGCATAGGAAAGAGCATAATTTCCTATCAACCCTTCAGTGTAGTAGGTATCAGACAACTCCCTAGAGGCAAAAAAGACTGGTTCTAAACATGATAATTCCACAAGCTTTGCCTGCTGAAAAGGAATTGTAGACATAATCTAACTCTCTACTTCAACTGCTGCTTTTTTACTTTTGCTTTTGCCTTTTTTAGACTCACTTGTAACTTGGCGGAAAGCTTCATAAGATTGGCTTAACCGCTTTAAAAAATTATCCCGTTCAGCTTCTGACCAATGATGATCCACATCAGTTATGACACTTGCTAAATCTGCATCAGACAAATGTACAGAAACTCCTCGTCTGTTTTTCCAATTTGAAAGTACTTGTTTAGCTTTTTCCATGAGGCGCTTGGTATTCAGAGGATGTTCTAAAGGCTTGTCCAAAGCATCATAAACAGCTTGTACAAGTTCCAAAGAACTGGGAAGTTCAGCAATGCTGCCAAATAGACCTAATATTTCATTTTCCATGCGTCCAACACGACTGGAAACAGCACCGTATCGACTTGTGTAACAAATATTGCCAATGACATAACGTAACTCATCAACCGTGATATCTTTTAGCGTGACAACATCAAGAAAATGCACACCTGGTTTAATATATTCGCTGGTATTTAAAGCTGTTGAAGCGTTACCATTTTGATCCCGCATTGTGCCATTTTCGTAAATAGCGTTAATCGTTCTTTCTCCTAAAACTTCAGTAGCGGGTAAAATGCTGAAAGCATCCTCAGTCCAAATTCGACTTTTCTGTGCACCACCACCTCCAGCAGCAAAACCGTAAAGGAAACAGTCTACACAGTATTCACAAGGAGAATTTGTGTTCAGAGAGCAAAGTGTTCCATCTTTACTAGTGTATAAAAGTTCATGCGCTCTTAAAAATTCACGACCGTAACGCCTTTCTGGCGCAATTTGTTTGCGCTTAGTCATGACTAAGCGTTGGATAATAGTTTCATCGTTGATACCTGCTTGTACAAATTCACTGCACATCGGTTCACCAGAACCTTCTGTGCGAAAAATAGTTTCAGATTGAGTTGTTCTGAGAACAACTAAAGTAATAAACCGCCCTTTCGGAAAGTTTTCATAGGTTTGGGCTAGAACTGCAGAAAGTTTTTGAATTGACATGATAATCTCCTATTTAAATAGATGTACTAACTTCAACAGAATCATCTTCAGCTTTGCTTTTTATCTGGTGACGTGCTTCTTCAAGGAAAAATAGATAAGCAGCTTCCAGTGTTTTTTGATCTGCTAAAAACCTTTCAGGACGAGCTTGATAAACTTCCTCATACAGTTTTCGCAAAACTTCATAATAACGCTTGATATAATCAAGTTTTGTTTGACCGACACGATGTTCGCGTATTCGATCTAAGCGAGTATGATATTGCTGAATTAAAGCAGCAAAAATAACATCTAAACCTAAATGAGGTTTTTGAGCACGAATGGCGGCTATAAAGGCTGTAAATGGTTCAGATTGTGCAGTTCTCTTAAAAGAACTTCCCCAAATTTTTCCTTCAGCAGCTACTTGAGCCGCCTCTTTAAGATATTGAGTTAAGAGTGAGTTTTCATTAGGCATAAAGTTCTCCAGTAAAGTGTTTAATGGCTGACGAATTCGACTCCAAATTACACTCAAGTTTGCTTCATCTTGCTCTCGCAAAGTCCAACGTAATAGGACATAATAAAGCTGAATTGGTCTTACGCATGCACGGGCTAAATCATATAAGCAATCATCTACTTTTTGAATGCTAGCCACAGATGTTGCAAGTTTCCCTATACAGCGCAAGCGCTCAAGAATTTTTTCCGCATCTTGACGATTATATTGACCATTTCCTAACAAAGGTTGTAATGCAGCAGGAATGACTTCTACTCGACCATAAACATCACTAGATAACTCTATTTCCAGATTTCCACTTAGAGTAAAAGGAAAGCCAAACTCTAAAGATAAGGAAATCTCTAAAGCTAGACGTAATGACTTGAGTAAGGCCAAAGAAGCATTTACATCTCCCCAAACAATAGGAAGAATCACAGTTGTGTGAACAAAGTCAGGACGTTTAGGAAAAGCGAAACCTATAACCTTGTTAGGTTTAAAATCTAGGGAATTTTCTCGATATAGCTTGCAAGAGTCGTTCCCTTTCTCACGCCGTACTGATGATGAGTTCCTAAACGTTCGTACAGTAGAGGACGAATTTCGCTAAAATAGCGTTCTTCTAATGTTTTCGGAGGACCGTTTAAAAGCCGGGTGCGCTTAGACATATACAAATACTTCAATTCAAAATCGAGTCTATGTGACAAAACAAATTCTTGAAACTGTCACTTACACTGATATTTTGCATTTACAAGAGTTTTACCCAGGCGTTTTATCAGTGTTTTCCATGACTTTTATATGCTCACTAGTTATGAGCCGGGTAGATCAGCAATGAGGCATACAACTCTTAAGATGATGTCACTGCACTTGCTTGTAACTCTATGATTTATAATTACATTTATGACTATCGCACAATATTTTTTAAAGTGCAAGTGTATTTTTGAGAATGCCCAGAAAAAAAGACACGATTACATTGTCAATTCCACCTGGAACTAAAGAAAAGTTAGAAGAATTAGCCCGCCACCTCAATATCTTATGGGGTAAAGAACCGAGTATTTCTGGTCTAATAGTGGCGATCGCTGAACAAACTCTGGAAGTTGGTATACCCTTTACTCTAGACTCAAACCAAGTTAATGCCCTGCAACGAGCGGTAAAAGCCTTAAATGATGAAGGTCGTATTGCAGAAGCTCAAACTGTACTTGCACTTTTGCTAGAACGAAGTAATTTAGAAGCTCCTCTACGCCAATCTCTGATGAAACAAGTTAGTCAACCCACCCAAGCATGGCGAATTCAGATTGAAGATTACATAAAAAAACAACAGTCTTTTTATATCCTCTATCGCAATTCCCAAGGTCAGGAACTAGAATATACAGTTCGTCATGCTGAGCCTCGTTTCTTTGATAACCGCTTTTACTTACTTATCTGGTGTGAAGAAACCCAAGACGTTGAAAACGATATTCCCGATTTACCCGAACTTTGGCATAACCGTTGTATAACTTTTAACGGTATTAAGTCAGTTCTACCTAAAAGTGGAAATTGGCGAGGAAAACTTGATTATTTAGAAGTGCAATTACACTTTAGGGGTTGGTTAGTCAAAGGCTATCAACCAAAAGATGATGATATCAAAGATGAAACTATAGGAGATGTGCGCCTGGTTGTACGGCGAGTTGCAAATGAGTTTTGGTTGATTAGGGAAGTTTTGCGGTATGAAGAAAATTGCGTGATTGTAGCTCCTGATAAAATGCGCGATCGCCTTAAGCACAAGCTCCACAATCTCTGTCAGTTGTATGAGATTGAAATTATGGATTGATAGACAATATGTCGGATGAAGCGAAGGCGAAAAGCTTTAGCTTCCTTGCTTGACATATTAGCATCTTAATCTGGTGGGTAAAAAAAATCTCTTTCGTTTTGTAACTCCTCATTTCGATATACTAAGATTGAAACACGAGCTACTCAATAGCGTTGATGCCCTCCTGCTTGCATCATATGCAAGACAGCTAAATCCCTACCAGGGATAAAAAAACTTCAAGCAACTGGCATCCTCTTTCTTGGCTTTAAAGCTCGTTAGAGAGGGTGTTTAGTAAAAGCATGGATCTCGAAAAGCTATAGAAAAGCGAATTGTTAAACATTGATGATGAGATTGCAAGGCTTTCCTTTTTCTTACACATTTCTCAAACGCTTAATTTTCCGCTCACTCCTTTTGACTCAAGGGAATTTCGACAAAAATGTCTCGCGACATTTCCGCACCATAGGCAATACAAGCAAGTATGTCTTCTCGTTCAATACTTGGATATTCCTCAAGAACTTCCTCAATAGTTACGTCACTAGCTAAGCAGTCAAGAATGAGAGAAACTGGAATACGATGTCCGCGAATGCAAGGTTGGCCAGAACAAATATTCGGGTCGATAGAAATTCTTGATAGCAAATTATCTCTGGTCATGGTGGTTGACCTCTGGTAGCTTATTGGTCTCAAATCTGGTTTTTTATCTAGTCTTTACTTAGCATATATGCCAAATCCCTTCTGGTTAATGCGAGAAGTGTTGCGGTATGGGGAAGATTGTGTTGTGGTATCCCCAGAAAACGTGCGATCGCTTGTCAGAGAAAAACTCAAAACCATTTGTCAGCGTTATGATTTTGAGTCTTGAAAGCGCTAAGCGGGGATTTTGTGCTCAAAATTATCAAGTTGCTGTGCTTGTAATGCATCAGTCTGACCGTAGATTTTGGGCAGCTTGCCAGTTGTTGCGAGCACGTTTCTCACTTCTTTGTTAGAAATATTGGCAAGATTGCGATCGCTCAACAGTGCAATAGCAGATGCAATTCCCACTCCCTGGCCTACGCCACAATTGAATTCCACAATTCTACCGGCGGCACAAGCATAGCCTTCAAATCCAGAGGCTGGACTGATAACTGCCAAGTTGGGCACATCTTTGAGCAAAGCATGCTGAATACCAATATTAAATAGTGGTGGGTCAAAGAACAACAGGTTGCCGAGACCTTTGTTTGCTGCTCTAATACCCAGATCTTTGATCCCGCCACGGATATCGAAATGGTAACCAAAAGTGCCCAAGGCTTCACTTGCAGGCACGCCACCTGCTAGCATTTGTGCACCAGTCAGAGGACTCACCACTCCTGTCACATTGCCTGCATGGCGAATATACAGTTCTGAAGCAGGTTTAACAGTATTCATCCCAATACTTCTAAACCACTTGGCAACAAAATCCATCTCTTGGAGCATTTCTGGTGTGGGTTGGGCTTTAGCGCGTGCCAATGTTTCCGCTTCGTCTGCGTTGACACTAAACAATAATGCATTCCAAGACAGTGAACCCGAAGGCAAAATGGCGATGTTAGCGTTGTCAAGAATGGCACCACTCTCTTCTAAAGATAGGGAAGTGCCGCGAAAAGAATGGTAGGCAATGGAAAGGGCTTTGCTGCGAATGTCGATGTAGTCCTCACCCACGACCATTGTTTTTAACTTGCCTGCGCGATCTTTCAAATCATCTCGTAGCTGGTCTGCAAATTCTGCATCGCCTCCTGCAGCAATATTCAGCCAATTTTGAGCATTTTGATCTGCAGTATTAGTGAAGCGTTTGAGGTATTGTAACTCAACTTTTTGCAGGTTTTGAATACTCAGTCCTGCTGTTTGGAATACCAGCGTCACACAGAGTTCTGAATCAGGTAAGCCAAAAGTTTCAAACCCTTTGAGTTTTCTGCTTCCCGCTGCTTGCGCCAATTCTGCATTCACACTACAGTCAATAAACTGTTTACCTTGATACGTATTCCCGTTGGTTAGTTGAATCCCAGATATTTTCTGCCCTTCTTTAAAGACAGACTCAATTTCAACGTTGTCAAGAATATCTGCATTCACCGCTGACAGCATCGTTCGCAGTGCTGCACTCGCTTTGTTGGGGTCAAGGGCAATCAACTGCACTCCTGCCTTTTGCAAAAATTCCTTGTAAATAGCAGGTGGATCGCCAAAAGTATCTAAATTATTAGCTTGACGAATTGGCAGAGGTATGGAGGAGCGATCTAGGTAGGACAAACCCCCCCTAACTAAATGACCACCAATGCCTAATTGAGAGTTGCCTTTGAACAACAGCAAGGTCTTTGGGAATGCATTTGTCCGGCGCTTATATTCCCGTGCTGCACTCACTAGAGCCAAAACACCAGGAACTTCATCGCCAAAAACAATGATGTCATAAGTGCGAGACCCATTTGGGACAGCCATACTGATTTTCTCCTAGATTTTTATTCTCCTAGAGAAAACTACAGCACTAATAGTAGTAATTACGGATAATTTTGAGTAAATTCATGAAATTCTTATAATATTCTCTGGTTATTGCGTATTTTTACGTATTTTTTACCATTTTTTGAGGCGAGAGAGCCGAACCAACCGAAGCATTTGACCAAGCCCGTAACGGGAGCGGCGACAGGGAACAGAAATAACGATTACGCGCGATATGAGCCTCGTTATTCCACAATCATTCAGAGTCTGTAGAGTAAAAAGGAGAATTCATGCTTGTACTAGCTTCTCGAGTGACATCACCATCAAAAAGCTTCACTGTCAGATTTCCATTGACCTGTTTGGCAAATGGAATCAATAGGTTATCAATATAACTTTGGGCATTTTCTACAGAATCAAATTCGTAAAAACCACCAACAGTATTAGTATTTAAACCACTTAACCAAGTTTTAGATTTCAATCCCGAAAATTTTTTCATTTCTACATTAATGGGTTCCCAATCAATTTTGCTGAAAGGAATAGAGACTTGATATTCGGCATATACAAATACTTTGCTAACTGACATCTTTAACCTCAGATTGAATTTCTCTCCAATTATTTTCTCTTATAAAAGATGATTTTTATGTATATAAAAATTAAGAATTGACAAAAATCTAATTTGGTAAGGAAAGCCTTTCTTGGCTGGGAAAATAGATATAATACCAGTTACATTAACCTGAAAGAACTCAGGACTTAGAATGAAATGTTCGACAGCTTATGACCAACCACCCAGAACAACTCGCATCAACAAAATACAGTTTGGCACTGCATACCACCACTCCTGAATTGGGTTTGGCTATCAGTAACTTTGCAGGCAACACACGCTCTAAAGTTTGGTATTTAGAGCGTGAACTATCAAGCCACTTACATCAATATTTAATAGAATTTATCCAACCACAGACTTGGTCAGATTTGGCATTTATTGCTGTAGCAAAAGGACCTGGTGGTTTTACTGGTACTCGGATTGGGATGGTTACTGCTCGTACTTTAGGGCAACAGCTAGATATTCCTGTATTCGCAATTTCTACATTAGCTGCAGTGGCGTGGTCAGTATCTACCTCTGTAGAAGGAGACAACATTGCCGTACAAATGCCAGCACAAAGAGGTCAAGTTTTTACTGCTATTTATCAACCTACATTAAATAAGCCTGGACTCAGTGTTTTGTTTCCAGATACAGTCTTGACACCAGAAGCATGGCAAGAAAAATTAGCGAAGTGGAATACAAGTTATCAGTTAGTTGAAGCAAAATCTGGGTTAGCTGCAACAGTAACGAGTGTATCAGAGCTAGCATATCTGGAGTGGCAAAATCGAAAGCGTCCCAATTGGTCAGAGGCTTTACCGTTTTATGGTCAACATCCAGTAGTGACGTGATGCAATAAGTAGGTTTCTTGTGTATTACTCTTCCTGGGATCACTTTTATTATTAACTTTTGTTAATCAAGCAACAGCAGAAAATAGCAGCCTTCAAACTCGCCATTTCCACCTAAATCACCTACTTGCTTACTTCCTAACTCTTTCTCGACTGCTATGAGATATGTGAGTAAGGGATAACAGAATTGTTGACATTTTATAGCATTATACGGTAACCTTTTCAGAAGGTCTTGAGTACAACCATCAATTCTTTATAGGAAAATATCTTTCTTATAAATTGATGTTGCCCATTCTTATTTGAATTTATAAAACTCTCCTTTAGCAGCCACTATATCTATCTGCATTGATCAGCGATGTTTTAACTCGCTTGAGAGTACAAATTTGAAGCTTTCCCTGGTTAGTGTTCAGCTACATAAGAGCAGTGTGCAATAAGTAGCTAGAACTCTGCAGTCATTTAAGCTAATCTCAATTCATATTGGGAGTAGGGAGATGGTTATTGGTTTAGATGTACTTTGCAATTTTGACGGCTAAATACTGTAGAACGTCAAAAGACGTACATCACCACCTGTAAGAGTTAAATATATCTGAATCTCTAGAAATAAACAGCTAGAAAAATACTCAAAAGATAGATATGAATCTATTGGAGGAGCTTGATTGCTAATGCGTACAAATGAACTACTAACTGCAGTAATTCAACAACCGTCAGTTCAACAAGAACAAGGCTTTAACTATGCTGCTTTAGAAACTGAAACCCGAATTCTTGTACAACAACATACTAACGAGATTAAAACTTTAATCCGTCGTCATGCACAAGACATTCTTGACATTGGTCAAAAGCTAATTGAGGTTAAACAGCAGCTAGGACATGGAAACTTTATAAATTGGTTAAAGTTTGAGTTCAATTGGAGCATATCAACTGCAACTAGATTCATGCGGGTGCAAGAAGAGTTCAAATTCGTCAATTTGACGAATTTACAAATTGCACCTTCAGCGCTTTACCTCTTGGCAGCTTCATCTACTCCCCAGCAAGCAAGGACAGAAGCTCTAGAACGAGCTAATCTTGGAGAAATCATTACTCACTCAACAGCGCAGGCAATTGTTCATCGTTACAAGAACATATCCAAGCTAGAGGAGCAAGAATTAGCTAATTTGTCTGTTGTTCAGCCACTTAAAGAACAAACAAGCGCGCTGGTGTCTTCTCAAATCAGCAGTCGCGAGCACGAAATACTCTCAACGGCTGATAGTCCTGAGCATTCACCTAATAACGAATCAGATGTAGAGATACAATCGCTATTTGAAGTTGGTGAACATCTGTGCATTACAGACTGTAGACCGCAAAATCACACATGGTTTGGAAAAGTAGCTGAAGTCAAAAAATCGACTGCTTCTGACATTGAAGTTGTGATTACAATCTCATTGCAACCTAATTATTAATTAGTACTTTGTGATTTGTGTTTATACAAAATTTTTGTATGATATTAGTTTTTTTTAAGCTTTGAATTTCATGTATGATATTTTTTTATCGGATTTTTATAATAATTTTTCCAAATTGTTTTTAATAACTAGAATAGAAACCAGAAAATAAATTCTCTTGCATTTTATATAGAGGATTTTGCATGTTTATGGAAGAAAACGTTGTCAAATTTCAACATCAACTCTAATAAATTTAGAATATGTCACTAAATATGGATTTGCCACAGCCTCTAGTAAGTGTTATCATCCCCACTTACAATCGACCAAATTATCTTAAAGAGGCGATCGCAAGTGCTGTGCAACAAACCTATGAGAATATAGAAATTATTGTATCTGATGACTGCAGTCCGGAAAGTCCCCAAAGAATCGTTGAATCTTTTGGTGATCCTCGCATTCGATTTCAACGCAATCCGAGAAATTTAGGAATATCTCTGAATATTATTGGTGCATTTCAACAAGCACGTGGAAAATATATTGCTAGTCTCAATGATGATGATATCTGGAATGAAGATTTTTTAGACAAGCTTGTTGGATACCTTGAAACTTATCCAGATTTAGTTCTTGCTTTTAGCGATCACCATATTATGGACTCCAATGGCCAAATTAATTATGAAGCTACTCACGAGAATACCCAGCGTTGGCAGCGAGACAAACTAAAAGAAGGCATATATCAACCGTTTTATGAAATAGGGCTAATTCATCAGGCTGTGGCTTGTGCAGTAGCTACTGTGATTCGGAAAGATGCGATTGAATGGAATCTATTTTCTCCCCAAATGGGACCTTTTTGGGATTTGTACTTAACCTACCTTGCTTGTCGCAATGGTGGAGGAGCATATTACTGTCCGCAAAGGCTAAGTACATACCGCGTACATTCACAATCTGAAAGTATGATTAGTGGTAAGATAAACGCCACAGCAAAGATTCGAGCCAGTAAAGCTGGCATTTTCTGTTATCGCCAATTTATGGAAGATGCACATTTACAAGAGTATAAAAGCTATTTTCGGGAGAAATGGTTAGAAGCACATACAAGTTTATCCATTGGCTTATTGCGGATTGAAGAGAAACAACAAGCACGTTCCTACCTTTTACAGGTTTTGAAACAACAATTGCAACAACAAAAGTTTAATCTTCGAACCATTGCCGCACTTGCACTCACATTCGCTCCAAAATTCTAAAAACCTAATCACGAAATTCCTCCTAGTACAAATCCTCCCTCCTCGTCCCCCTTCCCTTGTCCCTCTTCCCTTGTCCCTCTTCCCTTGTCCTCCTTGTCCCCCTCGTCCTCCTTGTCCTCCTTGTCCCCCTGTCCTCCTTATCCCCCTCGTCCCTATCCCTACAGCATGTAATAGGGAACATCCCATGTAATAAGCAAAACCCCACCAAAGAGCTAGTGGGGTAATTGTATTGAAAAGCCACTATTTTGTTGCTCAAAGGCACGCCTAAGAACAATTAACAGGGTAATTATGAATTCTGAGGAAATTCTGAGGATCTTGTCATACTCACATATACACGGAGGGGAAGAGGGGAAAAGAACTTATTGCCGATTTATTCTGAGGGGTTGTGAAAGTTCGTAGTAAGCACTTTAATGCTGAAATTGAGCACTAAATGAGCACTAAAGTGATCACTATAACCCTCTCAAAACTAATTTTATTTTCTTTTCCTCAAAATGAAACAGAAATTTGGACAAAACATCAACAGAATGAAGTTTCATAATAATTTTCCACACCAAAAGAAACAGAATCTCCAGAATAACCTCAGATTTTGCTCACATTTTATTCCTAAAATATGTCTATATTATCAGATGATGATAATACTAAAAGTGCTGGAATTGCAGCTTCACTGAAACACCCTAGAAGCCCCACTAGGTTTAGTGGGGTTTTACTTATGCTAGCAACTTAGGGAAAAAATGTTGAGAAGACAAATGTTGAAAGCATTACAAGAAAAGATTGATGGGTTATAGACAAAAGCACAGGTTTTTTATTAGTAAATCCATTAATAATACACATATAGTATACTAAACAATAGGGAGTATTCCATTTTGAAATAAGTAGTGCGAGCAAGATGTGAGTGCAAAGCACACGCTTCGCGAACGCACTACAAAATAAATCTGCCAAATCGGGATGCACCCAAATGATAGAAGCTTGGTCTATCTTCTCAGTAAAAAACGGGCTGTATAGCCCGTAGTTCAAAAAACAAAAACTTTTGTCCATTATGAGGTCGTAACAATGGCTAATGCTTGATCAACAGCCTGTAATGCTGTATCAACTTCTGCTTCTGTTACTATCAATGGTGGGACAAATCGAATGACCTTGGGACCAGCAGGAACGAGTAATAAGCCTTTTTCCATAGCGGCTTTAACAACATCAGCAGCGGTAAACTGAGTCTGTGCTGCTAGTTCTATACCATCGATCAAACCCCAACCACGTACTTCGGTAATGTGCTGGGGATATTTGGCAGCGATCGCCTGCAAGCCAACCCGTAATTGCTCACCTCTGGCTTCGACATTCTGCAAAAGATTCTCTTGTTCTAAGGTATTGCAGACAGTGAGAGCAGCCGCACAAGCAAAAGGATTACCACCAAAAGTGCTAGCATGCTCTCCTGGTTGGAAGACATCACAGAACGATTTGCACATCATAGCCCCGATGGGGATACCACCACCCAAACCTTTGGCACTTGTAAAGATATCTGGCTCAACGCCGAGGTGCTCATAACCCCACAATTTGCCACTGCGACCCATACCGACTTGCACTTCATCAAAAATTAGCAAAATACCAGTTTCATCGCAAATCTGACGCAGCTTTTGGAAGTAAGCAATTTCCCCTGGACGAACACCACCTTCTCCCTGCAAAGGTTCCAAAAGAATTGCTGCTACGCGGTAGTCACCTTCATCTAGTTCACCAATTGCCGTTTCCACCGCGCTTATATCGTTATAAGGTACATAGTGGAACCCAGGTACTAAAGGATCAAAGTTTTTTTGATACTTTGGTTGTCCTGTAGCCGTAATCGTTGCTAAAGTGCGTCCATGAAAACTAGCATGTGCTGTCAAAATGATCGGTTGATCAATTTCTAGCACTGTGTGGGCATATTTACGTGCTAGTTTAATAGCAGCTTCGTTGGCTTCCGCTCCAGAGTTGCAGAAAAATACACGCTCAGCACACGAATGTTGAACTATCCACTTTGCTAACTCTCCCTGTTCAGGAATGTAGTAAAGATTAGAAACATGGTGCAACTTCTGAATTTGGCGTGTCACTGCTGCTACTAGAGCCGGGTGGGCATGTCCTAAAGTACAAGTAGCGATCCCAGCCACAAAGTCAAGATATTCTCGCCCCTGTGTATCCCAAACACGGCATCCTTCTCCCCGTTCTAGGGCTAGAGGAAACCGCGCATAGGTTGACATAACAACTTGATCAAAGGCATCTTGATCAAAGGTGCTAGATTGTACATAACTTGACTGTGGATCTATCGTTGCTTGTCCAATGAGAGTTTGGCTACTCACTATCTAAATCCTCAGAACTCTTCATCTTAATAGTTATTTACTATGATGTATGAAAATCTGCAAAAAATCTTTTATCTACTTTAGGTTAATCTTCAGATAGCCTCAAATGACTCACAGTGGTAAATAAACAGTGTACTCAACACTTGATCAAAAATATCGTCGTATTCAAAAAGAACTCTTGGCAGGGGCTATTGCCCTTGGCTGTGTCTTCCTGACTGGTACTTTATGGTATTACCTTGTAGAAGGCTGGTCTTTGGCAGATGCAGCTTACATGACGGTAATTACCTTATCTACTGTTGGGTTTGGAGAGATCGAACCACTGGGAAAACGAGGACGGATATTTACCATTGCCCTGATCTTGATGGGTGTGATCACTATAGGTTACATTGTCAATCGGTTCACCGAGGCTGTCATTCAAGGTTACTTTCAAGAAGGAATTCGACTACAACAACAACGACGCATCATGGACTCATTATCGGGGCACTATATTATCTGTGGATTTAGTCGAACTGGACGTCAAATTGCCAAAGAATTTCGGGCAGAAGACGTTTCCTTTGTGATTATTGATTCAGACGTCGAATCTGTACAAAGAGCCCAGGTAGAAGGATACATAGTCTATCAGGGTGATGCGACATTGGATGAAAGTCTTTTGCAGGTAGGTGTGGAACGAGCAATCTGTATTGTCGCTGCCCTTCCTTCAGATGCAGAAAACCTATATACTGTACTCTCTGCAAAAACACTTAACCCAAGCATCCGCGCGATCGCACGGGCAAGTACAGAAGAAGCGTTGCAGAAGCTGCAACGCGGTGGTGCAGATGCTGTCATTTCACCCTATATCACTGGTGGGAAGAGAATGGCCGCTGCTGCCCTTAGACCTGAGGTTATGGACTTTGTAGACGGTATTATCTCTGGTACAGACCGACAACTGTACATGGAAGAATTTTTGATCAACTCTGCGACTAGTCCTTTTGTTGGTCAAACTCTAGGAAAAGCAAGGTTGCGAGCGCAAACAGGAGCGCTACTACTTGCCATTCGCCGCGTTCAAGGAGAGTTGATCGGTGGTCCAACAGCAGAGACAGTATTGATGCCAGGAGATGTACTGATTGCAATGGGCACATCTGAGCAATTACGTGCTCTCAACCAACTTTTAGGACCAATTGGCACCCAGAAATTGCGACGACCCAAGAAAAAGTGAACCCTAACCTAGTTAATAACAGTTAAATCTGATGGGCGTTCAATATCATCTTCACCCATATACTCA
The DNA here is from genome assembly GCA_021324415.1 of Nostocales cyanobacterium Centralia_MAG_434. Lineage (GTDB taxonomy): Bacteria > Cyanobacteriota > Cyanobacteriia > Cyanobacteriales > Nostocaceae > JAJPJF01. The sequence continues at coordinate 3,896 of JAJPJF010000437.1, read as the reverse complement.
CCATTTTGAATTTCGAGAACAACAAGTGGAATGAACCCAGGATTTTCTACGGTATGAAGTGTTGCAGGCGGAACATAGGTGGATTCGTTTCGGTGTAAGAATTTTTCCTCGTCACCACACTTCACCTTTGCAACACCAGAGACAACAACCCAATGTTCACTACGATGATAGTGGATTTGTGGTTTAATACGGTGCTTAGGTTTAATTTCAATGCGGTTGATTCTATAATTTGCTCCTTGCTCTATGACCTCTACCTGACCCCAGTATCTTATACCCGAATGAGAAGAAGATAGATTGATATTTGACTCTTGAATGTCCTCATGCTGACTCATAGATCATTTCTCCAATAGAACGCTGTCACTATAATATTAATGACTATTGTGCGATCCTAAAGATAAAGGTTCTGGATTATCAATTAACCTCTCTCCATCATGACTTAACAGACTCATTACTTTATCTTTGTATTTCTGAAATATAGGAGAACGCTTGGTTTGAGGATCAGATTTGCTAGACAATTCAATTTGCAATTCTTGCTTGATAGTTCCTGGTCGTGCACTTAGTACATAAATCCGTTGAGAGAGAAAAATAGCCTCCTCAACATCGTGAGTGATCATAAAAATTGTGGTGTTTGTGCTACGCCAAATTTCTAATAGAAATTGCTGCATTGCTTCTTTCGTTTGCACATCCAATGCACCGAAAGGTTCATCCATGAGTAATATTTTAGGTCTTGATACTAAAGCACGTGCGATCGCCACCCGTTGCTTCATTCCACCCGAGAGTTCGTTTGGTAGTGCTTTCGCAAATCCCGATAAACCCACCACATCTAAATAGTAAGCAGCTTGTTGTCGTCGCTTGGCTTTAGCCACACCTTGCAGCTTTAAACCAAATTCCACGTTTTCCAGCACATTCATCCAGGGATAGAGAGTGTAGCTTTGAAAGACCATCCCCCGATCACATCCTGGTCCTATCACACGGACTCCGTCAACTAAGACCTCTCCTGCTGTTGGAGTCTCTAACCCTGCAATTAACCGCAGCAAAGTTGACTTACCTGAACCACTTGCTCCTACAGCACAAATAAACTCACCCTCTTCGACATGCAAGTTGATATTTTTAAGTGCAGTCAGTGACCCGCGTCTTGTTTTAAATTGTTTGTGGAGTTGATTAACTTCTAAATGCATAAACAACCAATCCTATACTGTAAATTTGAAATGAACTTAATCCATAGCCCACTTACAAGAAACGCGCAGTAACAATCGAAACAAAAGGTCAATTGCCAAACCAATTAAGCCAATCACAATCAACCCAGCAAAAATTTCATCCGTTTTGAGATATCTTTGAGCAACACTAATCCTACGACCCAAACCTTCTGTCGCTGCTACTAATTCAGAAACAATCACTAAGTTCCAAGATGCTGCCATGTTAACGCGACAAGCATCGATGATGTTAGGCAGAATAAATGGGAAAATGACTTGCAGCAAAACTTGTTTTCTTTGTCCCCCCAAAGTATAAGTTGTCTCTAATAAATGCTTAGGAACGAATTTAACTGCATCCATCACCATTAAGGTATTAAAAAACAGCGTCCCGATAAAAATCAGCATAATCTTGGGGATTTCCCCCAGCCCCAGATATAAAATGAGCAAGGGAATAAAGGCTGGGGCTGGCATATAACGCACGATACCAATAATTGGTTCTAGCAACGCCCGGATACTGGCAAAAGTCCCCATCAAGGTACCTAAAGGAATAGAAAAAAGGGCTGCTAGCGAAAAACCAGCCACGACTCGAAACAAGCTAAAGGCAATATCTTTTTGCAAATCACCACTTGCGAAAAGTCTTTCAAATGCACCCCACACTTGAGCAGGACTAGGAAGAAATAAAGATGGGATCAATCCAGTACTAGAAATAATCGACCACAGAACTATGGGGATCGTGATTGACAAGAACATTAAAGCCCAGGCCAAATTTTTAGGGATATCCTCAGCAATGCGCCAGAACACAGTTTTTGGTAACATTTTCTGAGGAAGTTTAGAGTTTAACTCATTCGAGGTTTCAACGTGTTGGTTCATGATTGGTGCTTCGCGGCGTAGGCTTTTACAAAGCGATCATCAAAAATAGCATTCAAATTAGGTGCTTGTTTTGTCAAACCAGTAGTCACGAGAAATTTACTAATTTTATCTGCAGCATAACTGAGCGAGGTGATATCCTGACCAGCTTTAAAAGCCTGTAAATTCTCTTGGATTGAAAAGATTTTTGTACCCGCATTGTATGCCTTATATTCAGGAACTGACACACCAGCACGTTTGGCCATAATTTCATAAGCTTTCTCTGGGTTGGCTTTGATAAAATCCAACGTATCAAACCAAGTATTCACTAAAGCTTGTACATCTTGCGGATGTTCATTAATGAGTTTACGGCTGACGACTAAATGGTCAGGTATTGCACCAGGAAAGTCTTTAGAACTGAATAACTCTTTACTACCAGAACGTGATAAAGCCTTTGTGGTGAAAGGTGCAAAAACTCCAACTGCATCGACTTGACCAGCAACAAAAGCTGCAGCAGCAGCACCCGTTTCTAAGGGTTGAAATTGAATATCGGCTTGAGTTAAACCAGCTTTTTGCAAACCTAGCAGCAATAGAAAATGGTCAACTGTTCCTTCTTCAGCAGCAACTTTTTTCCCTTTCAGATCAGCAATGCTATTGATTCCTTCGCGAACAATGATTTTATCGTTACCGGTTGAATTGTCGTTGACTAAGACAATGACTTGATCTGAACCTGCGGCTACTGAGCTAATCGTATCATTCAAAGTTTGAGTATTGGCATTTAGTTGACCTGCTCGTAAAGCATTGATAGAATCTAAATAGCCATCAAACCACTTCAAATCTACATTGACTTTGTTAGTCTCAAATAACTTTTGTTCTTGAGAGATTTGCCAAGGAAACCAACCCGGCCAAGCACTAAAACCAACATGAATTGGCGCAGTATTGACTGGAGTGTTAGAATTTAGAGGTGTAGAAGTTTGGGGTTTTGATGAACAGCTGACTGCAATGAAAAGAGTCAGCAGGAACATGGTGAATAAGGGGAGTAACTTGCGAATAGCCATGGTTTTAACTCGGACTTATGCTTCCCTATGAGAAATCTTCAGACAATTATTCCATTCGGTTTGTAGTTGCACTTGAGAGCAAAGATAGTGCAACGACGAACTTATTTGTTTTGCTGAGTTAATAAGCAGACGCAACATCGAGAACTTCTGCTGTAGATTTGGGATTTTGGCACTGCTGGAAAACATGCGATCGCACCCAATTAAACCAAGCTTCCAATCCCTCACCTGATTTCGTAGAAACAGGGATAATCTCAACATCAGGATTCATCTGCCGAACATTTGCCTCAATACGGCTGATATCAATGTCTAAATAAGGAGCCAAATCGGTTTTTGTGATCAGCAGACAATCTGCTTCTTGAAACATAATGGGGTACTTCAGCGGTTTGTCTTCACCTTCAGTAATACTCAACAAAGCAACTTTTGCATGTTCTCCAACTTCAAACTCAGCAGGACATACTAAATTGCCAACATTCTCCACGAGTACTAAATCAAAATCTGAAGGGTTGTACTCAGATTGCAGCCGATGAATTCCTCCTGATACCATTTTGGAATCTAAATGACAAGAACGACCTGTATTAATTGCGATGACAGGAACATTATATTTCCGCAGACGTTCTGCATCTAAATCGGTTGTCATATCCCCTTCAATCACAGCGATTTTTAACTCATGACTTAAAGCTGCAAGAGTGTGTTCTAGTAGCGCTGTTTTTCCAGCACCGGGACTACTCATGATGTTGAAACAAGTGATTCCCCATTCATCAAAGTGCGATCGGTTATGATCAGCGCCTTGTTGATTAGC
>JAJPJF010000298.1 GCA_021324415.1 Nostocales cyanobacterium Centralia_MAG_434 | reverse complement strand
TTTGAATTTCTGGTGTTAAATGCCGATCTCCCGATTGAATATTCATGTCTGACAAAATACCGTCAGATAGTACATCCTTATGTTCAAGTTCTGGATTTAAATTGATATGCCCTTTTAATTGATAGTGTACAGTGTCACTTTTTTCTAGAAAATTCTCCCTAGCCTCCTGCTTTCTCTGTAAGCAGCCATCTGATAAAGCCTGAGTCACTTTATTATCTAGTTGCTCCATCATTTGATAGAGGGCATCCAGCTTATGACTCAACGTCAAGACCTGCTTTTGTAACGGCTCCATTTAACACCCTCATCTGCTTATTTACTCTATGTTATTCAACTTACCAGGCAACATTAACCATACTTATGATTTTTTAACTTTTAATATCTTTATTCAAAAGACAATACTTAAATCATAATTTAGAAATATATCTACATGTTGTGTAAAAGTTTTACTGAATGCTTTTCTTCATTGTGTATGTCATTTTTAACCTTGAGAGATATGCTCATGAGTGTGGTAACAATAAAAGAAAAATTTTAAGTATTTTTACTCATAATTCTATAAGATAAGAAAAGATAAACCTACATTTCTATAGAAAAATTTTAGCTTTTGATTCTAAGTAAGAGGTATTTGTTGATAAATTGAAGGCAAGCCAAAAAAATACTAAATTTGCATAATTTTATGATTTTTTGTATTGCTACAGGAAATTAAACATTCCTTGGCTGAAATCGTTATGATCCATAATCGAAAACATAAAATCCAAAATCGATGGAGCGACGGTCTTTTCTAGTAGGTACAGGTACATTGCTACTCTCACAATTGCTTGCTAGCTGCACTGTAGATAACCAGGTAAAGCTACAAGTTCAGTTGTTGGAGAATTCTCTTCCTGGGCAAGTGGTTAATCAATTCAGCAAAAGCTTAAAGCAGAAAACACAGTTAAAGTTTTCTCCAGTACAGCAGTTAAAGGATATCTTTCTGCAATTGCGAACTTGGCAGCAAAAAAACAACACTACTGATCAGGAAGTATGGCGTCGCTTTATTCCGTTTGCAAAATCTAAAAAAGCTCCCTTGGCTGACTTAGTGACATTGGGTGATTACTGGATAGGTCCAGCCATTCAGCAACAACTCATTCAACCACTAGAAGTAAAACATCTCAAAAATTGGTCTACTTTGCCTGAACGGTGGCGGTCATTGGTAACACGGAATGATCAAGGTCTAATAGATCCTCAAGGAAACGTTTGGGCTGTTCCTTATCGTTGGGGTAGTACGGTGATTGTTTATCGCCGTGACCTTCTTGAAGACTTTGATTGGACGCCAAAAGACTGGAGTGATTTGTGGCGAAGTGAATTGCGATCGCGTATTTCTCTACTAGACCAGCCACGAGAGGTCATTGGTCTAGTTCTAAAAAAGCTTGGGAAATCTTATAACACGACGAATCTGTCCACAATTGCGGACCTGGAAAAAGAGTTACGGACATTGAATCAACAAGTCAAGTTTTATAGTTCCAGTAGATATCTAGAACCATTAATTATTGGAGATACTTGGCTTGCTGTTGGTTGGTCACACGATGTGTTGCCTGCGATTTTACGTTATCCACAACTTGCTGCAGTTATTCCCCAGTCAGGAACAGCAATTTGGTCAGATTTGTGGGTGCAGCCTGCTGGTAACAAGAGAGAAGATTTACCATATCAATGGCTTGATTTTTGTTTAACTGCCAACATTTCAAAAGACATTTCTCTGCTGACAAAAACTAACTCACCAATTCTTGAAAACCTTGGGAAAACCAATATTCAAGAGCCATTAGGCAAGCTATTAAAAAGCAATTATGACACTTTTAATAAAAGTGAATTCTTGCTACCCCTACCCCAAACAGCAAGTCAGGAGTATGAATCTTTATTTGCTAAAATTAAGCAAGAAGTGAATTCTTATTGAACAGGCTCGTTAAATATATAGAATCCCCGTCTTCAGCCGAAGGCAAGGCGGGGTCGTTCAATCTAGAAATTCTATTTGATTTGTGAAATATCAATCCTAAATCATTCGGGAAAAATGAGAAGCCCGGTTTCTTTGAAAAACCGGGCTTCTGAGACTTTTAATTTTTACACCCAGTCTTATCTAAGTAACTTTCGTATTTATCTCGATCCCACATGCTGCTGGACTTGTACTAAAGTTACAAGTGTAGGTTGCTAAAAGTTCTTTTTGATAATTGAAAACTCGGACATTATAACCGTAGTTTCTTGCAACATTGCCAAAGCGATTGATAAAGCTGTAGCGATCAAGATAGTCTAATGAACTCCAAACTTCCTGATTTACAACTAAGTCTACTCGTGCAGGTTCTGTATCTTTCGGCGGATATGCTATCCAGTTATCTAATAGCTGACTCGCCAGGTTGTGTTTTTCCAACCATAAACTAGGAGTACTCATTTTCCCTTGGGAAAGAGTATTAGCTGTACTTACGGAGCCTTTCGGATCTTGCAGTAAGTCTAGCTCTAAAGGAGCACTAGAAGGTTTTGGCACCTGGCTTGACACTGCAAATGAGGATTGAACTGGTAAAAGGGAAATTGTAATCAGGCTAAAGCCAAAGATTCGTAAAAGCGATCGCATTTTCAAGAAGTTGTGAATTGCGGGTAGTCACTAAAAATTGATCACTACCTATCATATTTTCGTTTTTTGAATTAGGCATTATCCGTATGTAAAAATTATGTAAATACTCTAATCTATCGTTAGAGATATCTTGACTTAGCATACATGTCACTCAGTGAATAGGAGAGACCCCCAAGGGACCACGCGTAACACCAAGCTGATTTTGCAGTTTCAACTTTCGCCACAGTTGAGAACCGTTGATCTCACCTTTGAGTAATTGGCAGTAGCAAGATATTGTTTGAATCACTTGTTCTGGTGTTTCATTGACAAATTCTAAGCGGAAGTGGCGCACTCCCAAATCTATCAGTCGCTGAACATACTCTGCTCCAGTCTGCGCTGTACCATTGAATACAGTATTGCGGCAGCCTGCATCTGCCGAGAGAATATGTTCTGTGCCGACTCTATCCCGCAACTTTACGTGATGCTTTTCGCATGGTCGTCCACAGTTGGTATAGTCAGTCCCTTGAGAGAGAAAAGCACAGAATACACAATGCTCCATGTGAAACATAGGCATATGCTGATGAATTGTTACCTCAAACCAGTGAGGGGGGCAACTTTTCAGAAGGTCTGCAAGTTGAGTGATGTTCAAGTCGTAGGATGCTGTCACCCGTTCTAAATCAAAGCGATGCTTGAAGTAGTGTGCTGTTAAAGCATTGGCGACGTTGAGGGAGAAATCTCCAATACAGCGATCCTGAGCAAAGAATTGAAGATGGTCATAGTTCCGCACTAAATAGCCATTTGCTGCACAGGAGCGTACCTGTTGTAAAATCCAGTTTTCATCTGGTTTCATAATTCGAGGCGGTGCTACCCAGATAGTTTGATTGGCAACAGTCTGACCATGAGACACCATCTGCACTGCTTCACGATAGGCACGCGGGTCTTCAAATTCACAGTAGAGTGTTTCTATTTGGGCTTGGAGTGCAACTTGTAGCTGCTGTAAGTTCCGTACCAATACGATTAAAGATGGGGTTTTTTGATAGTCTCCCTGTTCACTATCTATGTGTAAGGGAAGCAAATCTTTTAAAGAGACATCAGAACGTAATTGCCAGCGTTTAGGTTGAATTCGTAATTCCTCCAACTGCGTCACAATTTCCCGCCGCATCCGATTTAACTCACTCACAGGTAGCATAACTGTACCATCGAGGTGATTGTTCAACGAACCTAAACAGAAAGGAGTATTGCCCAACCGACCAAACTGTTCCTGTAAACGCTCGTTGGTGAGGGGTTTGGTATGTGCTTCAATAAGGGGAATTGTGGACTGCATCTGGACAATATGACCCAGTTCGTCACGGGCGATCGCTGTGAGTGGTTGACCAACTTCTCCATGGATCTCTACATAAATGGGACGCTGAAATTGTGGGTTTTCTCCAGCGAAACTCTGACGTAGTTGCCGATCCAATTCTGGGTCGCTCGTTTTCCAAACCTGATCCCCTACATGCACTCGTCTTAGATTTAGGTCACGCCGACCAAAGGTCAATACTGCTTTGTGACCTTTTTTTTCTACTGAATAAACCCGACCACCTTCTTCTGGTGCTTCTGGATGACCACAATCAAAAACAACACCATCTCCTGGTTTAACTGGCGCTTGTAAGCGTACTGTTATCTGCTCGTTATGAATGTGTGTGACTTCGCCCAGATAAACTCCACGCTTTTTGCCAAAGCGAGCATGAACAAGTTGTTGATTATCAATCCCACGAAACCAGCCTGTGTAAAGTCCCCGAGAGAATGCCATCTCTAGGTTGTAGTGTTCTTGTGCTACTTGAGTATTGCTTACAGTGGGTATATGAGTTGTTAACTCCGCCATTACCTGATCTAGTGCTTCTCGATAGACACGAGTCACATTAGCAACATACTCTGGAGTTTTGAGGCGACCTTCAATCTTTAAAGAACTTACCCCAGCCTTGACCAACTCTGGCAAAACTTCTAGTCCTGACAAGTCTTGAGGACTGAGTAAGTATTTGCGGTTCCCTAAATCCGCCACTTCTCCATCTACTATTAAGTCATAAGGCATTCGGCAAGCTTGGGCACATTCACCTCGGTTCGCAGAACGTCCTCCTAGTGCCTCGCTTGTTAAACATTGACCAGAATATGCTACACATAGAGCACCATGAACAAAGACTTCTAGTGGTAGTGAAACCTCTCGTTCTGCAAGCTGGCGCTGAATCTTATTGATTTCTTTGAGGGAGCATTCACGCGCAAGCACTACCAACTGACAGCCAAGTTCCTTGGCAAATTCCACTCCAGCTTTACTACTAATGGTCATCTGGGTGGAGGCATGAATGGGAAAATCACCAGAGAGGTGACGAATGAGACGGCAGATCCCTACATCTTGGACAATTACCGCGTCTACGCCCGCAGCAATAATTGTACGGAGATACTGCTCTGCTTCTACAAGTTCCTGCGGAAAAATGAGCGTATTAACAGTTACATAACCCTTAACACCACGACGGTGCAGAAATTCCATAAATTTGGGCAAATCCGCCTCAGTGAAGTTTTGCGCCCGCATACGCGCATTGAATCGATCCAACCCAAAGTAAATCGCATCTGCCCCATTTTCTACAGCAGCTTTGGCACATTCCCAGTTACCTGCGGGCGCAAGTAGTTCCGGACGTTGAAGGGTGTATGAAGTTGATTCAGGGATTGGCTTGCGATCGGCTTTCATGGGGTTTAGGGAAGGTTGTGTAGCACCATTGCGATTCTATCGTTGTTGTTTGTCGAACGTGGGTGCTCAATCTGTTTAAATTAAATAGTCTCAAGTTTTGATATCTGAATCCTTATCAAGGAATAACTCGATTTATTAAGTTTTTAATAACACTTGTGTCGGCTTGTACGCTAATGCCGGACTGCTCTACAGGAATTGTGTATTCTGAAAACAACTAAGCTCATGATAAAATGGAGGTCTAATGACTCCCAAGATAATGCGTCAGCTTTGGTCTGTGGTAGAAACGGCACAAGCCAAGACGCTATCACAGTTAGACGATGCTAGTTTAGTGCAATGGTTGGTTAAACAAATCAAAACGCAAGCTTTGCTAGATTGTCACGAAACTGATTTCCTTAGTGACTACATCCAATCCCGGCTCAGTCTTATCCGTGATATTGTTGATGAACGCCTGTATTTCTGACAAAAAAGTTACTATAAATGAGTCATTAGTCATTGGTCATGAGTTACCAATAACAAACGACAAAGGACAAATGACTCATCTGACTAAATAGGTAAATACCCTTCTATTAAACAGTCTGAACCGACCATGCGCATTTCTACACGTTCCAGGGACAGCGCTTGGGTCATACTAGTAAAACCTAAATCCCCCACAGGCGTAGGAGCATCACCACCACCAATGATTTTGGGAGCGATAAAGGCAAGGACTTTTTGCACGGCTCCTTGAGCGATCGCACTAGCTGCTAAAGTCCCACCACACTCCCACAGTACATTGCAAAAACCCCGCTCATAGAAGTAAGCCATGGCTGTATCTGGTGTGAGTGGTGTTAACTCCACCACTTCCACACCTTGTTTTTGTAACATTTCTTGAACCTCAGGATTAGCTTCTTTTTCTGTCAACACCAAGGTGGGAACTTCCGAAGTCTGCCATAGGTGTGCGACTCGTGGCAAATTAAGGCGACGACTCATCACCACTCGTAGGGGATTGTGCGCTCCTTCTTTATGACTGGTTAAATAAGGATTATCATGCTTAACCGTATTTCCCCCCACAATGATTGCATCACAGGCAGCCCGCAGTTGATGCACTTCGTTACGGGCGATTTGATTTGTGACCCAAGCACTGTGACCAGTCGTGGTTGCAATTTTGCCATCTAAAGTCATGGCATATTTTAAAATGCCAAAAGGTCGATGATGGAGAATACGATGAATAAAGCCTTCATTGAGTTTCTTACAAGCTTCCTGTTCAACTCCCACCAAAACTTCTATACCCGCTGCACGTAACCGCGCAATACCTCCCCCAGCTACCAGTGGATTAGGATCAACCATACCGACTACCACCTTTGCCACTCCAGCTGAGACCAAAGCTTCCGAACAAGGCGGAGTGCGCCCATAATGATTGCAAGGCTCGAGACTAACATATATAGTAGCCCCACGAGCGCGATCGCCTGCAGCGCGAAGTGCAAACACTTCGGCATGGGGTTCACCTGCACGGGGATGAAACCCTTCTCCCACAATCTCCCCATCTTGAACAATCACCGCCCCAACTAGAGGATTTGGGGCTGTACGTCCCAAGGCACGGCGGGCGAGTTCCAAACACCGCTGCATCATAGCGTGGTCAAAGTCTGTTCCTACAGTTTCTAGCGGGTGTGAATTCTCCTGGAATACTGACCCCGTTAAATAATTATTTGGATGAGCAACCACTGGGCAATTATCCATAACTTTGGGCTATACTTTGAATGTTTTGCGTCCTAGCCGCAAGCTGACGATTGAACAGAACTTAAAACTCAGGAGTCAGAATTCTTCAAGAATTCTGTACAATTCTGCGTGTGAGTTCTGCGGACATACTGTGCGAACGCAGTCGCTTCAAGCCGACCAACCCCTAAAGGTAGTCTCCACTTGCCGTAATGGTTTAAGCCCCTAGAGCAAGCGCATATTGAGTCCTGAGTTCTGCATTCTACTTTCTTCTTCAAGGCAGTCTCGAATTAACTCTAGCCTGAATCTATCTTGCCAAAAATTACTTAAAATTCAGTGATTAGTGATCCGTAAACATTTTTGAATAAAACTTTCAGGATTGCTCTGCCAGTTTTAACTGCTGCCACCAACGATTTAGGGGATAATAAACGACAGGAGCCCAGAGGCTGCTGAGAATTGCAGAGGCAAGAGTAACCCTTTGGTAGTATCCCCAAATGTCTCCTGTGTTGCGATCGCCCATAAGAACCAGTTGGATGGCGAAGATCGTTTCTGCAAAAACTGCCATTCCAAAGACAATCAAAGCAATAGAAATAAAATCTTCTTGTATAAAACGTTGCTTTTGTATGAGCCCAGTGATCATTCCTATCATCCCTAAACTGATGGCATGAGTAGGATCAGGTGATGTCATCGCATCTTGAAGGAACCCCAAAATAACACCTGCCAATGCCCCTTGAAAGGCTGTACGCTTTACACTCCAAGCGACTACCCAAATTAATAGCCAATTTGGTCCAATACCTAACAATTCCGTTCCTGGAAAACGGGTTAGCATCATCAGCAAGCAAAACAACACAGACCCCAACGTCACTGTGTAATCAAGCAGGTGACGTAGAGTGGGATGCCAACGTGCGAGGGAATTCACCTGAGTTGTGGATGTTCGCCTTAGCGATTTCGGTTTTCTTTGCCTACTGTTTTGAAACTTAGGAATCATCATTTTTTTTGAGATGAACACAGAACTCGAACCTCAGCTTGAAATCCCGCATAGTACTCTGCATTTTCCATAATTCATAAATTTTAGAAGTTTTTCAATTTAAGGTTGAAGCAGATAGGTAGCAAGGAGCAGAACAGAATAATGTGTGTCAGGATTTGTATGGAACAGTCTAAGAGGATCTCGTGCTGAGTATTGAGTTCTTTGCTAGTCCAGATTGCTCAATAACCTATTGAGACTTCTGTGGCTGTTCATTTGCTGGTTGAGGGTTTTCTGTTTGTTGGTTTTCTGGTTTAGGATACACTGTAACCCAATCAAGCGAGTGAATTGATGGGAAAAGTTCAATTTTTGCTACTGATGCTGGTAGATGCTTCAAATCGAGGGACTTGACTCGTCCTACTGCCAAACCTGCAGGAAATTTCTGACTATAGGTAGACGTAGCCACCAAATCTCCGGGCTTGACATTGGGAACTTTTTCATAAAACTCCAGTACTGCTTCAGCAGAGGAAGTTCCTCGCAAAACGCCCTTTGCCCCTGTGCCAGCGATCGTTACACCTACTTGACTTTTCAAGTCACTAATTAACAATACTCGACTGGTGTGGGGAGTGACACTTTCTATCAACCCAACTAATCCACCTTCAGCTTTAACAATGAAACCTTCCTTAATACCAGCTAAACTGCCACGATTTAAGGTCACTTGTTGCCACCAGTTATCAGCACTACGCCCCACGACCCTTGCTGGAATTGGGCGGGATGCAAGAGGCTCTTTTTCCACATAACCCAATAATTGTTTTAGTTTGGTATTTTGACCTTTCAGTTCTGCGACCTGGGTTTGAAGTTCTAATACCCGTGCATCACGAAGACGGTCTTCTGAAGTGGCTCCTGGCTGGAAAAGCTGCAGCGGACTCGTGAGATCCTGATATAGCTCCACCACGAGTGCACCTTGAGTCTGCCGTAACATCCAAGCGCTACCAACCACCATACCTAACAAACCGATTTGCAATCCTTTGTGCTCCCACCAACGGCGTAGTGTAAACATACATACCCTTCTTGTAGTTGTTAACAAACTGATAATCAAAGTCATCTAAAGATATTGGATGGCATAAGTCACCCCAATATCTGAAAGCCTACATTTGCTACATACTCCGAGAGCGTCCACTGAAGACTCTTTCCAACTGCTTGAAGTTTTCTAACACTCGACCAGTTCCCAAGACCACACAACTCAAAGGATCGGCAGCGATATGTGTCACGATCCCTGTTTCATGACTGATTAAGGTGTCTAGCCCTTTGAGCAAAGCTCCTCCACCAGCTAACATTATGCCTCGATCAATAATGTCTGCTGCTAGTTCTGGAGGTGTACGTTCTAGTGTTCGTTTGACTGCTTCAATAATGACTGACAACGGTTCCGACATACTTTCACGAATTTCTGGTCCTTTGATTGACACAGTTCGTGGTAAGCCAGACAGCAGGTGTAAACCTCGGACTTCCATCATGGCATCATCGTGATCCATCGTAGGATAGGCTGAGCCAATCCGAATTTTGATGTCTTCGGCAGTACGTTCCCCAATCACTAAGTTATGAACTTTTCTCATATACTGCATGATTGCTTCAGTCAGTTCATCCCCAGCAATACGTACTGATTCACTAAGTACTGTACCCTGAAGACTCAGTACTGCGACTTCTGTTGTACCACCACCGATATCTATGATCATGTTACCAGTAGGTTCAGCAACGGGCAGTCCTGCGCCTATTGCCGCTGCTACAGGCTCATCAATTAAATAAACTTCTCTTGCTCCTGCTTGAGTTGCAGCATCCATCACAGCTCGTCTTTCTACCCCCGTGACTCCACTAGGAATACCAATGACAATCCGTGGTAATACCAGAGATTTACCCTCATTGACCCGCTGAATAAAGTGTTTCAGCATCAATTCAGCCGTATCAAAGTCAGCGATTACACCATCGCGCAAAGGGCGTAGAGCAATCACGTTTCCCGGTGTCCGACCAAGCATTTTTTTGGCATCTTCCCCTACAGCCAGTGCGACTTTTTCGTTCTGATCAATCGCAACCACTGAAGGTTCCTGAAGAACAATACCTTTACCAGATACATATACAAGAGTGTTAGCGGTACCAAGGTCGATACCCATATCACGAGATAAGGAAAACTTACTAAAAAGGCCCACGTTTCTCTACGCCCCCTATTTGCGACACGTTTGACTACTACCAAAAGAGAGAATCGTGCAGGATTCTATTATGTTTTTTGACCTGAGTCTAGTAAAAACAATCATCTTTTGATAGATCTTTTCGGAATCTTAACCCTGTCTTACACTTCTGTTGATATCTTGTCGATCATATTCTTCATCTGCTTCTATAGATCCGTATATTTCTGAGTTTTAGCAGAGTCTTTTTTATAAATTTTACAAGTAATTATAACAGTTATTTATTTAACACCATTCCAATAACATTGCAATTCGCTATGATTAAAATCACGAAAGATAAGTACGCATGTACTGAAGGGAGCGCCCATGAATATAAATGTTGTCACCCTCATTGGTCGTGTAGGTAACGACCCTGATATTAAGTATTTTGAATCTGGTAGTGTTAAGTGTAAATTAACACTGGCTGTCAATCGACGTACTCGAGAAGGTGAACAGACAGATTGGTTCAATCTAGAATTGTGGGGAAAAACTGCACAGGTGGCGGGTGATTATGTACGCAAAGGTAAACAAATTGCAGTGAAAGGTTCTTTAAAGTTTGATACTTGGAGCGATCGTGCTACAGGTGCAAATCGGTCCACACCCGTTATCCTTGTAGAACAACTGGAATTGTTGGGCTCTAAGCGAGATCCAGAAGCTGATATGTTAGATAGCAACCCTGACAGTTTTCAGTAATTGGGTGGCTACTAACATAACTAACAACTATACAGGCACGGCAGTGCCGTGCTCCTATTAGTAACTTATTTGCAGTGTTACTGATGCTTCTACTTGTTGCTCACCGCCAATGACAGGAGTAGAAGCATCTTGTTTTGCTACACTGGCAACTGTAGCACGCATCAGAGGTTGTGGTGGTGGAGTACTCGCACCATTGATTTGAATGCCCACAACTTCTTTTTGCTTTAAACCCAAACTACTCAAAACAGTATCTGCTTGCTGCTGAGCATCTTGGGTAGCTTCTCTGAGTGCTTGTTTTCGTGCCTGTGCGATCGCATCGTCACTGGCAACAAAACTAACACTATTAATCTGAGTCGCACCAGCTTTGACCGCTTCATCGAGCAAACTACCAGCCCGATCAGTGGCAATACGAAAACTGACGGTGTTGGTAGCAGAGTATCCTACAATTTTCTGCACATTGTTGTTATAGCTATAAACTGGATTGAGGACGATACCTGTAGTTTGTAACTTTTCCACATTGCGATTCTTGAGCAGAGTTACTACAGCTGATGATTTACGTGCGGCTTCTTGCTGTACATCTTGTGCTGTCTTGCCTTGAATCTCTACTCCTAAACTCACTTCAGATAAAGTCGTTGGAATCATTTCCACTTTACGACCACTCACGGTAAGAGTTCGCAACATCGTTTTTTGTTTTTCTTGTGCTAAAACAGGTTGGGTAAAACTTATAATGACGAGCAAAACTATAATTAAAGGCTTCCAAAAATCTCCAGTATTTAATTGAAAATGCAATAAATTAGCTTTATTCATCAAATTTTCACTCCTCTAAAGAAATTAAATAATAGGACTGGTTATATTTCTTAACACTTAATAGCTGTATGGGCAAATGCCCTGACTCACAACTAACAATTAATACCTTGGCACAGCATAATTTAAAAGCTGAGATGGTTACATTTTTAGCAACTAAAAAAACGACACTACAACCGCAGGTAATTTTTTCATGGCGTATTGGTTACTGAAAACTGAACCAGAAGATTATTCTTACGATGATTTAGAACGAGATGGCACAACAGTTTGGAACGGAGTGAGTAATGCTTTAGCTCTTAAACATCTGCGTACTATGCAATATGGAGATTTAGCACTCATTTATCACACTGGTAAAGAGCGACAAGTTGTAGGCATAGCAGAAGTTGTCAGTAAGCCTTACCCCGACCCCAAATTGGATGACGCTAAGCAGGTCGTTGTTGATATTCGGGCAGTCAAAAGGGTATTGCAACCCGTCAAATTAAGCCAAATCAAGCAGGATAGCAACTTTGAAAACTTTGATTTGGTAAAGCTTCCCAGGCTGTCTGTTGTGCCAGTATCAGAATTACACTGGCAGCGGCTACTGGAGTTAGGAGTTAGGAATGGGGAGTAGGCATAGTGTAGAGTATTCCCCAGGTGCTCCCCGGCGTAAATGTATCAACCTTAAAATGAAACGGAATAAGAGCTAAAAAAAATCACAAAAAGCTTGGAGAACTACAAGTTTGAGCCTGCCAGCTTGGTAAATTAAAGAGAACGATGAACGCAAAACCAATGCAGTTAGATTTCATAACATTTTCATCACCATTATTAGCAACCACAAATGCAGCAGAGAGTTCACTAGTAGTTGCAGCGGTGCTGCTTAGTTTAGTCGTGATTTACTTCGCTAGCAAGGTTGGTGGTGAGTTCTCAAATCGTCTGGGTTTTCCGCCTGTCTTAGGCGAACTTGTAGGTGGTGTAGTGGTAGGTGTATCTGTTCTACACATGCTGGTGTTTCCAGAAGGAGGGGCAGATAGTTCGAGCTCATTAATCATGAACTTCCTACAAGCGACTGCTGGTTTAAGCGCCGATAGCGCAGATGCAATTTTTAAAGCACAGTCGCAGGTGATTTCTGTTTTGGCAGAACTGGGTGTAATTATCCTGCTGTTTGAGATTGGTTTAGAGTCAAACTTAAAAGATTTGATGGCCGTCGGGATGCAGGCAACAGTTGTGGCAGTTGTGGGAGTTGTTACACCTTTTGCTGCTGGTACAGCAGGGTTAATGATTTTCTTTGGAATTCCAGCCATACCAGCCATTTTTGCAGGTGCAGCTCTAACTGCAACGAGTATTGGGATTACCTCTAGAGTGCTATCAGAACTAAAGTGTCTTAATTCTAAAGAAGGACAAATTATTCTGGGTGCTGCGGTGATTGACGATGTTCTGGGAATTATCGTTTTGGCGGTGGTTGCAAGTCTTGCTAAAGATGGCTCAGTAGATGTAAGCAAAGTTATTTATTTGATTATTAGTGCTAGTGGTTTTCTGTTAGGTGCGATCGCACTAGGCAATATTTTTAACAAGTCCTTTGTGGCGATCGTCGATCAGTTGAAAACAAGGGGTGAATTGGTAATCCCAGCATTTATCTTCGCCTTTGTCATGTCATATCTGGCTGCTGTTATCCAGTTAGAGGCGATCCTTGGTGCTTTTGCTGCTGGCTTAGTTCTGGAAGAGACTGACAAGCGCAAAGAGTTACAAAAACAGGTGGTTCCTATTGCTGATATGCTGGTGCCAATTTTCTTTGTCACTGTTGGCGCAAAAACTGATTTAGGCGTGTTGAACCCAGCAGTTCCTAGCAATAGGGAAGGTCTAGTTATGGCGATTTTCCTGATTATAGTCGCCATTTTAGGAAAAGTTGTGACTGGGTTGAGCGTGTATGGTCAATCTCCAATCAACCGTTTGGCAATTGGTGTGGGGATGATTCCTCGAGGTGAAGTGGGATTGGTGTTTCTTGGTATTGGTTCTTCTAATGGAATTCTTTCGAAACCACTAGAGGCGGCTATTATTATGATGGTTATCCTGACGACTTTTTTAGCGCCTCCTTTATTACGGTTTGTTTTCCCAGAACCAAAACCAGTGGTGACAAATCAAGAGCAATTGTTAATATATGGTTCATCGGAAACACCGTTAACAATAGATGTCCCAGATGCAATTTTGTCTACATCAGTGGAACAAGAGAGTATAGAAACTAACCTGAAAGTTGAGGATTAGTATATTTGGATGAGGGCATGGCTTTGCTCTCATTCAAATCCTCACTGTTGAGAGCTTCTTATCTGGGATTGGAAACTTTTCTATATATCTTTTCGTCTATACAAAGAGGAGTTTGTCTTGTTTAAAATTACCAACATCTGAAATCTGATGAGTCAGTGGTTTGTTCAGGTTTCCTATTTCCACCAGTGTCATCTTATCAAGTTAGTAAACAGTTAAAGCAAATAGACATACCAACTTTTGCTGCATTAATCAACAGTACTAACAAATAATCATTTAGTACATTAGTTACTAAAAATCAAATCATTTAAAGAACCCCTTACTGATTTAATTAATACTAATAGGAATTGAATACAGATTGTTAAGGGTTAACTGTTCACAGTAAACTCATTTAAAATGCCATAACGGCAAGGAAAGTAGGAAGGGGCATGCTAGAATTCGACGCTATTGACTGTATCTTGATAAGGATGAAAACTCCCCAGCAGCAGAAGCTGTCGAGTTGTAGCTTACCCTTAAAACTCAGGTGTGGGTGGTGATGGTGGGAAGATTTGCCCAAGCTTCAACAGTAGGACGTCTTCCATAAATGTGAATCAGGAGAAAACACTGTGAAACTACACTGGCTACTACCTGGTACTTTTGTAACTCTACTGATGCTATTGTCGCCGACTCATGCGGCAAGTTTGCAATCTTGGCGTTTTGATGCTGGCAAAAACCAACTGGAAATTGACACTGAAGGCACTGTTCAACCACAAGCAAAACTTATTTTCAATCCAACTCGTTTGGTCATCGATTTACCAGGCACTATATCCAGAAATCCGCGAATCACCGAGCCAGGAAGTGGCTTAATTCGTGCCATTCGGGTTGGACAACTTGATCAACAAACTGCTCGCCTAGTTGTGGAGTTTGCTCCAGGTTATGCCATAGATCCTAAACAAATAAAAGTTGTCGAGACAGTACCTAGTCACTGGATAGTGAAATTACCAAAGTCAGAGAGTGTGACAGATCAAGGGATAGGCTCCTTGACAAGAAATGTTTCCCGTGGTGTGACAGTCAATGAACCTCAGAGCGAATATTCACCAGTAGCCAACATTAGCCAAGGGACAACTCAAATTGAAAGTTTGCAAGTTACAGGAGATGGTCTTTTTGTTCGCACCAGTGGTGGAAATCCTCAAATTCGGGTAAATCGGAGTCGGAATCGCACCAGTATTTTCATAGATATTTCTGATGCATCTTTATCACCACGTTTAGTACAACAAGATGTACCTGTTCATCGCTATGGAGTGCATCACATCCAATTCGCTCAATTACAAGCAAGACGACCTGTTGTTCGCATGACAATGTTTGTTGATAAAGATAGTTTTGACTG
Source organism: Nostocales cyanobacterium Centralia_MAG_434 (assembly GCA_021324415.1). Lineage (GTDB taxonomy): Bacteria > Cyanobacteriota > Cyanobacteriia > Cyanobacteriales > Nostocaceae > JAJPJF01. The sequence continues at coordinate 12,802 of JAJPJF010000298.1, read as the reverse complement.
GCAAGCAAGTACAAGCAGTTTAGGTGGGTTAGTACTTTTGCCTTACCGTTGGGGTGGGATTTTCCCTAGAGGTCATGAGAGTCAGTCAAGATCTTTTTCAGCGTTGTCTACCACACCAGATAACGACTCACTCTCCACAGTTGAATCTGTGAAAATAAGTGCTAACGGCACACAATTGCTTATTAAAGGTGATCACAATTTATCTGCTAGTGGTGGCTGGGATAGGTCAACTGGTCTGTATCGGATCACGATCTTTAATGCTAAGTTAGCGACAGCGGTTAAAGGTCCTGATTTTTATGCCAGCAGTCCCATTCTCCGAGTACGTCTGCAACAGCAAGACCCCCGCACAGTGCTGATCTTTGTGCAACCAGCAGCAGGGGTTCAAATTAGGTCACTTAACCAAATTGACGAGCAGTTTGTAGCAGTGGAATTAAGACGCAGTCGTCTGTTGACACCACCCTTGGGTTTACCGTTCAGTCAGCCTGTGTCTGCTATGGGTGGTTTACCGCCTCTACCACAACCAAACCCAAAACCGTTGTCAGGATTGAGCATTGATCATCGGCTCTCCCAGGCACCCCGTTCACCGCTTGGAAGAGTGGTGGTCATGGTTGACCCTGGACATGGTGGTCATGACTTTGGGGCCCTTGGTATTGGGGGAGTGCCAGAGAAAGATATTGTCTTGCCTATAGGCAGAAGAGTAGCAGAGGTTTTGCAGCAAAATGGCTTACAAGCGACCTTAACGCGGAATTCTGATTATTTTGTCGGCCTTCAGGGAAGAGTAGACATGGCAGAAGAAGATCATGCGGATATCTTTGTCAGTATTCACGCTAATTCGATTGATAACCGTCCAGATGTTAATGGATTAGAAGTGTATTACTACGACAGTGGTTTAGAGTTAGCTCGCTTTGTTCGTCATAGCATTCTTCAAAATGTCAATGTCAGAGATCGAGGGATAAGGCGAGCAAGATTTTATGTTCTCAGGAAAAGTTCTATGCCTTCAATTTTAGTAGAAACAGGTTACATGACTGGTTGGGAGGATATGGCTAAATTAAAAACTTCACAGTACCAAAACAAAATGGCAGAGGCGATCGCTCGCGGTATTCTTCAGTACTTGAGGCAAAGATGAAAACATAGCATCCCAATTCTTTAGTCTAGGAGATCAATACTCGCAAGAAGCTCGACTTCTTGAGGTTCTATGAAAACCAACATCTAACCCTAGATATTTTCCCAGATATAAGTCTTTGGTAAATCAGTTCATCGCAGCAGAAATTTATTACACAGTATATTGTGAACGAAAGCAACTGGACACCCACAAGTCTCTCACGACTCATCGTTTTACTGACTAAGATTGACGAGTGAAGTTTATTCTGGTTAGCTCTTTGTTGTTTCATCACAATGCTTTACTGATTTTTTTAGATCCAATGGCTCTAAAAATTCAGAGAGTGGTTTATTATTTTACAACAATTAACTGTGCCTTTATAAAAGCGTATAACTACCATGCATGCGACATTGAAAGTTCTGAACAGTTTCGGTAGTTACCGATTCATAACTTTCTTATCAAAGCTAAGGTTTGGGTGATAGTAATGTGAGGATTTGCCCACGTTTTGACAGATTGACGGCTTCCATGAATGCGAATCAGGAGAAAACACTGTGAAACCACACTGGTTACTACTACCGGGTACTTTTTTAACCTTTTTGCTATCGTCACCTGCTGAAGCAGCCAGACTACAATCTTGGCACTTTGATGTCAATAAAAATCAACTAGAAATTTACACTGAAGGTGATGTTCAACCTCAAGCACAACTCATCTTTAATCCGACACGTCTGGTAATTGATTTGCCGGGAACCATATTTGGGCGTCCGCAGTTCACACAACCAGTAGGAGGAGCAATTCGTGCTATTCGCGTTGGGCAACTTGACCAACAAACAACTCGTATTGTCGTCGAACTCACTTCTGGCTATACTTTAGACCCCAAGCAGGTGAAATTTGTCCCAACAACAGCTAGTCGCTGGATGGTGCAGTTACCTAAACCCGAGACTGAGAGAGCAGACTCCTCAAGAAATATTTACAGTGTCGTCAAAGAGGAACCAAGTACAGTCGCAAATAGGGCAGCCAGTTTTAACAATAACAGGGCACCAGGTTTAAACACTCCACAAGGAACAACGCGCACACTCGCAAACAGACCACCAAGTTTTAACACTCTAGAAAGAACGACCCAAATTGAGAATTTTCAAGTCACCGGAGATGGATTTTTTATCCGTACAACTGGTGGGGGGTATCCTCAACTTCGAGTCAATCGCAGCCGAGATCTACGAACTATTTATGTAGATATTTCTGGTGCTACGATAGCACCGAGTTTGACACAACGGGATGTGCCTGTTAATCAGTATGGTGTCAACCAAGTCCAATTCAACCAACTGTTAACAACACCACCTGCTGTGCGTATGACTTTACGGGTGGAAAGAACGAGTCCTGACTGGCAAGCAAGTGTTAGTGGTAACAATGGTGTGGTGATTCTGCCTACTCGTGGTTTTGCCAGTATGCCGGAAAACAAGAACCCACGCTCTGGTTTTGCTAGTATGGCGGAGAATAAAAGTCCAAGTTCTGGTTTGGATAGTAGCACCAGTTCGACTCTACCAACAAGCAATGCACTTGCCACGATTCAGTCGGTGGAAATAGGTGCTGGCTCACAATTGATCATCCGAGCTGATCGGAATTTATCTGGGACTGGTAGTTGGGATAGATCAACTGGTATGTATCGGATCACTATTCCCAATGCTCGGTTAACCACAGCGGTTAGAGGTCCTGATTTTAACCCTAGTAGCCCAATTCTTCGAGTACGTTTGCAACAGCAAGACCCTCGCACAGTGCTGATCTTTGTTCAGCCAGCCGCAGGAGTGCAAATTGGGCAACTGAATCAGATTGGGGACCAATTTTTAAGTCTAGAACTAGAGCGTACCCGTTCGCCGATCGCACCATCTGTAGGCTTACCTCCCCTACAACGAACAAACCCACAGCCATTGTCAGGACAATTGCCAGGTAATCCCGGTTATGGTTACGGAACACAGCCACAAACGCGTCCAACGCCTCATGGTCGAGTTGTCGTTGTGATTGACCCTGGACATGGGGGTCAAGATTCTGGAGCCCCTGGTATAGGAGGATTATTAGAAAAGGATGTTGTTCTGCCAATTGGCAAAAGAATAGCCGCAATTTTGGAGCAAAACGGCGTACAAGCAGTATTAACACGTAATGCTGACTTTTTTGTAGGACTTCAGGGACGCGTTGATATAGCAGATCACGTTCATGCTGATGTGTTTGTCAGTGTTCACGCTAATTCGATTGATAACCGTCCAGATGTTAATGGATTGGAAGTCTATTATTACGATAGTGGTTACAATCTAGCTGAAGTTGTTCGCAAAACTATTTTGCGCAGTATTAGTACTATCAAAGACCGGGGAACGCGTAAAGCCAGATTTTACGTCTTAAGGAAAAGCTCTATGCCGTCAATTTTAGTAGAAACAGGCTACATGACTGGTACAGAGGATAATCCTCGACTGGCAAATCCAGAATACCAAAACAAAATGGCCGAGGCGATCGCTAATGGTATACTGCAGTACTTAAAGCAGCATTAGTGCTGGGAGGTAAGCCAGTGCGGCTTAACGCAACTGGCAGACCCAAAGGGTTAGTAAAATAACTAACAACTAACAACTAACAACTAACAACTAACAACTAACGTCTGTGTATTTTTCTGGTCAAGAACTCCAACGTGCCCCAATTGGCATGTTTGATAGTGGTGTGGGTGGTCTGACAGTTCTCAGACAAATGTATCGACAACTCCCTAATGAATCAATTATTTACTTTGGGGATACGGCTCGGCTTCCTTATGGAAGTCGTTCAGCCGCAGAAATTTTACAGTTTGTACGCGAAATCCTTAGCTGGATGCAACAGCAACGCGTCAAAATGGTACTCATGGCATGCAACACGAGTTCTGCCCTAGCACTAGAAACGGTACGCGAAGAATTTGATATGCCAATTCTGGGGATTATCCTACCAGGAGCCAAGGCAGCAATTTCTTGTGGAAAGCGCATTGGTGTGATTGCTACTGCAGCAACTGCCAAGAGCAATGCATATCGTCGTGCTATCCTAGAAGTGAATCCTGATGTCCAAGTCTGGCAGGTTAGTTGTCCAGAATTTGTACCATTAGTGGAGCAAAATCGTATTCATGACCCGTACACCGTTGAGGTAGCGCGCTCTTATTTAGAGCCATTACTAGAGCAAGATATAGATACTTTAGTCTATGGTTGTACTCATTATCCCCATCTTGCACCTGTGTTACGATCTATTCTTCCTACTTGTGTTAAACTAGTAGATCCGGCTGTTCACATTGTGAAAGCTTGTAGTCGTGAGCTAGACTTACAGGGCATCAAAAATACGCATCTACCACTGCCAACTCGCTTTACTGTTAGCGGTTGTCCGCAACAATTTGCCAAGTCTTCATTGCAATGGCTTGGCTGTACTCCCATGGTTGAAAAAGTGCACTTACCTAATGTTGTTGTCAGCCAATAGTCATTAGGTCACTACGTAGAAAAAAACTATACAAATGTTAACTCTCATTAGTCCTTGTTGAATAAAGGGGGACTAATGAGGGTTAGGTTGGAAAAAACTCACTAATATCACTAGTATTAGTTTGTTCCGATGTAAAATTATTTAGCCAAAACATAATGTTGACTATTGACTATTGGCCAATTGTTAATGCACACTAAATAACCTACGTTATCTTTGGTACTGATATCTCACGCTTGTGCTTTTCTTTACCAGCCAAAGAAACATCTGTAAGAGCAGTTCTCTTCCCTGTTCGCTTTGCCATTGCTAACAGTAGGTAGACTGTTAACAGATAGCCGGAAGCCAACAGAAAAATCATCATAGGCATCTTTCCGTAAATCATTTTTTTCTACAGTTTGGTCTAACGAAATATAAGGTCGAATAAGATTAGTAGAACTTTAGGGATACAAACGACGTGTCCTAGCTGTTAGAGCCTTTTTTTCTCCAAGATATGTATTTTGTTATTTATTTTTTGCAGACTACACTATCGCAGCAAGTGAATTGCTAAACTGCAATTACCAATCGCTGCTTCAGCAGTTTACCTAGTCTGCATGATTCTAATCGCCTATACCCATTTGCTGACACAAGCAATGCTTGCGCTCAAAGTGCGAGCAAGACGTATGGCTCTTACCATGGAGGTTTAATAATGGGGCTCTTGACCAAAGAAATAATTCTTTAGTACTACCTGAGATTAGTCACTTTAACTCACAAAACCACTAGGCAAAAACACCTAAGATGCTTTTGCTTTTGGTGTTGCGAATACCACAAAAATTTAAAGTCCCTTGGATTTAGCGTAACACAAGGTTCCTGACTTTTCAGCCAACTTTTCTGCTAAATTTAAAATTTTCTCGTGTTGAGCTTGAGCCCCTGATGAGATTATTTCTTAGGTAAATTTAATTTTTGTGTAATAAATAATGAACAACGAGTGTGAATGAATTTCAGTGTTAGTCCTGAATATCACCTGATCTAATTCCCCAAAAAAATTAATTTTTGCTAAAAAAAGGCTTTTGCTATCATAAATCTTTCAGTACTATACAGAATAAAAAGTATTAAATAGAATATTAGTCTTAAGTAAGAATACGCGATTATTTAGAGCTATACTTTATACTTTTATTTTTTAATTTCTAGTATAGACCCCTAAAATAACACCAAATTTAGTTTTAAAATCTGAAGATCGAGAAACTGGGTATTGGTACTTATAAAGACAAACTTACTTTGGTGCACCTGAAAAACCTGGCTTTTGAAATGAATAAGTTGGGTTCTAGGTATGGTATGTGGAAAATTACTAAATGACGAATGAAAGTTTGGCGCTGGCACAGGGTTATCTTAAAATGATTATAGGATATGTAAATTTTCGTAAATAAAGCCAGAGTCTGCCCGTCCATGACCTCAGCAACATCTCTTTTTGCCCCTGTGGAAGAAGACCTGCGAATACTAGCAGATAACTTGAAACAGCTAGTTGGAGATCGCCACCCCATCCTTTACGCAGCTGCCGAACACCTATTTGGAGCTGGGGGCAAGCGCATCAGACCGGCAATTGTCCTGTTGATATCACGTGCCACAATGCTGGGAAAAGATATTACTCTTCGTCATCGACGCTTAGCTGAGATTACAGAAATGATTCATACAGCAAGCCTCGTACATGACGATGTAGTGGACGAGTCCCAGATGCGTCGAGGAGTCCCCACGGTTCATAGTCTTTTTGGGAATCGCATTGCTATATTAGCCGGGGATTTTCTATTTGCTCAATCTTCCTGGTATTTGGCCAACTTGGACAGTTTAGAAGTAGTGAAACTACTTTCAGAGGTGATTATGGATTTGGCCGCTGGGGAAATTCAGCAGGGACTCAATAGCTTTGATACGAGCATGTCTATGGAGACCTACCTGAAAAAAAGCTATGACAAAGCTGCAACGCTCATTGCTAACAGTGCTAAAGCTGCTGGATTACTTAGCGAAGTTTCTCAAGAAACCGCTGAGCAATTGTATAACTATGGACGAAATCTTGGTTTAGCCTTCCAAATTGTGGATGATATTTTAGATTTCACAAGTTCGACAGATACCCTAGGTAAGCCGGCTTCTTCAGACCTGAAAAGTGGAAATCTCACTGCCCCAGTCTTATTTGCTATGGAGGAAACACCATACTTAGAAATACTGATTGAACGTGAATTTGCTCAAGAGGGTGACTTTGAGCAAGCGATGGCATTAATTCACAATAGTCACGGAATACAAAGAGCGAAAGAATTAGCTGCAGAACATGCTAAGGTTGCTGTTGAACATCTTGTGGACCTTCCACCTTCGGAATACCGCCAAGCCTTAATTGACATGGCAGATTATGTCCTGAGTCGCCTCTATTAAAAGTTAAGAGTTATGAGTCAGGAGTTAGGAATATTAATAAATTTATTTAGAATTCCTCACTCCCAACTTCCACTCCACTGCTAGGCGATATTAGGAGGTATTTGATTATGCAAGCGGCTTTGTTGCAGTTGTTGCTGAATCTCGTTTTGTAGGTAGGTGCGCTCTATTTCAATTATGTTGGTAGTAGTGCCAGGAGTTTCAAAAAAAACTATACTATCTACGGTATCTAAAGCCATCAATTGGAACAAAAGGTGAGTAACCGGAATGGGGGCTAAGATTACTTGAGGGTCAAGCCCAGCAGATAAACTTACTGGAACATCCTGTATGGTAGGAAAAGCATAAATCACTCGCTTTTCCAAATCTGGATTAGTACGGTTGCTCAAAGTAGTTAAAACCCAGTCTTTCTCTAAGTTTTGGAGAATATAGTACTGGGGATGACGTAACGATGAAGCGATCGCACTTAAAGCAGGGGCGATTGTGGCGACCAGTTGTGGTGTAATACCATCTTTCGGTGCATCATCAATCAGCAATTGAATTTGTGCTTGTAAATCCATAATCACCTGTTAACGGCTTTTGGGTATTGGTTGTAAAATTCTCTTAAAGTTTGAGACATCAAATCAAAAGATTGGGAATAATAACCTAAGCAAAATCTTCATTTGCAGGGGTTCCCTGCGTTTAGCTTATACGCAAAACCATAAAATCTAGTACCCTCAAAGTCACACAGGTTGTACAGTATGTTAGGGTCTTTTGAAAAACGAGACTATGAATTTAGCTGCAACCACCACTATTCAGGGAGTAAATGCTATTGGCGTGGAGTCGATCTTTCAACTCCTCTTCAAGGAGCTTCAGCAGTCAACTAAAGCTTCACAGCAAAATTGCCATGATGTATCAATGCGCATTGCCGCCGAAGTCTACCGGATTTGTCATGAAAGCAAACGTATTCAAGCTGCCGGTACAATAGAAAACTCTGCGATTACACTAGCTCGACACCGATTGCAACAGTTTTTGAGATACTATGAATTGGGGTCGAATCGGGGCAGAGTAGAATTGCATAGCACCCTAAGCGCGATTATTTATCGCTACATCAATCCTCCACAGAGACAACTAAGCTATCAAGGGCGGCTCGTCGTCATTGAAGATTTTCTGCAAAGTTTTTATCTGGAGGCATTGAACGCTTTCCGTAGAGAAAATCAACTGGGTGCTAGTTACAGTCCAAGGACTCTTTTGGAATTGGCGGAGTACATGGCATTTACTGAGCGCTATGGTAAGCGGCGAATTCCTTTGCCTGGACGTCAGCAACAGCTCATAATTTTGAGAGCACAAACTTTCTCTCAACAGCAGCCCCCAGAAACCTGTGTAGATATAGAACAAGCGGCAGAAGGTAGTGGTAATGAAGCTGACGGTACCTGGGAAGATCCAGCGGTGCAGCAATTACGCTCAGCAATGGCAATGCAACCAGAGCCAGAACCTCAAGAAGATACTCTACGCTCTGTAGTCATTACTGAATTGATGAACTATTTAGAAGAACGGCAACAATCTGACTGTGCTGATTACTTCTCCCTCCGCCTCCAAGATTTATCTGCACAGGAAATTGAATCAATTTTAGGGTTAACTCCTCGTCAGAGAGATTACTTACAGCAGCGCTTTAAATATCACTTGATACGGTTTGCTTTACTACACCGCTGGGAATTGGTTCACGAGTGGTTAGAAGCCGATTTGCAGATGAATTTAGGCTTAACTCCCCAACAGTGGCAAACATACACAGATCAGCTGGACGAGAAGCATCGCTCCTTACTAGAGTTAAAGCAGCAAGGTCAACCCGACGAAAATATTGCCAAAATTTTAGGGTTATCAATGGCACAACTGCAAAAAAGGTGGTTTAAAATTCTGGAACAAGCTTGGGAGATTCGTAACTCTCTAGTGTCCGGATCAGGTGCATCTACTCATGAATAGTGACTCAGAATCCTTACACCGCCAGTTACTCGCTCGGTTGTTGACAGAAAATGTCATCATCTTGCAGCATCTGTTGGATAAATGTAAGGATGTTGACGGGAAAAAAAATCCTCTCGACGCAGAAGCCACCACTTTTAAAAATGGTGAACAACCCGTGAGAGGAACAGCCCAAACCTTTCAACTGGGAGAAACTCCTACTGTGCAACAACGTTTCCAAACCGTCATTAAACGTCGGTTAAAAGTCCATTTTCAAGACAACCTGCCCTTATTCCCGTGGGAAACACAACTGGTAGATTATCCCGAATACGCGGACGAGCCAGCTATACCCTTGGTTCCTGCGTGGGGTTGGGCAGCACAGCAGTCTAAGCTGAATCTGCCTATTCCTTTGCCCGAAAAAATATTCCAGCAATTACTGGAAAAATGTCAGGCATTACTTGGTTCGTCACTACCGTTAGGAGCAAAATTAGTCCAAGCGGTTGAAAGCTTTTTCCCTGACGATTCCCAAGCAATAAACGACGTAGCAGGATTAGTGCTAAGGAGTAATTATCGTTCTGGGGAAACCCTAGAAACCATGCCAAATCTAGAGAATAGTTACTCAGATTTGCAACCACGTCAACAGATGGCTTTATCTTTGCTAGCAGCTAAACAGCTTCTAGAAAACCTAACTCTGCCAATTTCTGCTGTCAATCCAGTAGGAGAAAGGCAATGGTTAACTAGTGCAGGTATTCTCACCCTTAAGGTAGAGTACCAGTATCAAGGTGAAGTCACAAAGCTGCGGGTTCACGGTGAATTACCCACTAAAGGAATCCTAAAGCTTCAAGGAGAGACCTCCCAAGCAATGGCTCAATCCACTAGTCCAGGATGCTTGAGTGTAGAATTATGCTGCACCCAGCAAAACCAGACTTATACCCTAGAGGTTGAGTTAAAAGAAATAGATCAGCAGCCATTGTTATTTGTCATTGTTCCTTCAATGTAGTGAAGATCACCATTGCTAGCATTTGATGCTGAGAACACTGTACGATGAGATGATTATCCTGGTTTTGAAACTTATCCTTTTTTTAAAAAAAGCGGTCATTGGGATGACACTTACGGCAACGAGTTTCGTTACAAGTATAGTGTCTGTGGCGTCTACGAAAAGTCCGAAGAAAGAGACTTTGCAAGTTAGATTTCCTAACTTGCAACTGTCTTTTTGATCTTCAGGCAGAATTTTTCAGCATGTTTGATTTCTCTACGATGCGTCGGTGTCTGTGTTTACCTAAATAAAGGGTAGTTCGCAGCAAATAAAGCTGTGTTGATCAGCGATCGCGAAAGCTTATTTTGTTTGCGTGCAGTTTGCGCGTTTTGTCTTTTTTTGGGCAGTTTATGGGAAAAATAAACGATAAGTAACTGTCATTAGCAAAATTATTCATTAAAATTTCAGTGTTCCATAGCTTTGATATACCCCGCCTTCAGGACTTGGGGTATTCATTGGGACACATACATTGGCTTTTAATAAAGCAAAAATGCTCTCATCTGTCTTCTAGTGATAAATCTCAATATTTCTTATATATATCCTTAGGTAGATTTTTAAGAATCTAGACTCAGAAACGGCTAAAAAAAATACTTAAAAAACCAATCTTTATTGGAAAACAAAGACTGACGTCAACTGAAGCGTTGTAACTCCGATTTTTTGAAGATAACATGGAAATTAGTTCATTATGAGCTTGTTATAACGCACGTTTGGCGTCAGTTTTTTATGGACATTCAGTTAATCAACATCGGTTTTGGTAACATCGTGTCTGCCAACCGAGTGGTTGCCATTGTCAGTCCAGAGTCTGCACCAATTAAGCGGATAATTACCGATGCACGGGATCGAGGTCAACTTATTGACGCAACTTATGGTCGCCGTACTAGAGCTGTAATCATTACTGATTCCAGTCATGTTATCCTCTCAGCGATTCAACCAGAAACGGTCGCGAATCGTTTTGTAATTTCCCGCGAACATCAGGTTGTAGATAATTAACTAGATCTGGGTTGACATTTCGACTCGTATTTACGCCATATCAGTAGTATTATGTGAATGAAAAGTTTTTTGTCACTCACACTACATAATTCATTAGTCAGTAGTTATTTGGCCAATAAACAGGCATACTAATGACTAATGAACAACTTCTACTGATAATTCACAGACTGAGCGGATGATGCAAGTTTTATCCCTAGAAAGTGGTGCTACTAATAAGGAACACCCATCTCCTGGCAAGCTGATTATTTTTACAGGTCCCAGTGGAGTGGGTAAGGGTACTTTAATGAGATCTCTCCTGCAGCGTCATCCGGAACTATATTATTCTGTATCCGTGACGACTCGTTTACCCCGTCCGGGAGAAATTGATGGCAAAGAGTATTACTTCATCAGCCGCAGTAAATTTGAGCAATTGGTGCAAAACAATGAATTTTTGGAATGGGCAGAGTTTGCAGGTAACTGCTACGGTACCCCCCGTGAACCTGTAGAAAGACAAATTCGTGAGGGAAAGTTAGTTGTTTTAGAGATTGAGCTAGAGGGAGCACGACAAATCCGTGCTACATTTCCTGGTACCCTTAGCATTTTCATTCTGCCTCCTTCATTTCAGGAGTTGGAAAAACGAATACGCAATCGGGGAAATGACTCTGAACAAGCAATCACCCGCCGTCTTGCTCGTGCTCAAGAAGAAATCAATGCAGCCGATGAATTTGATATTCGGATCGTGAACGACGATTTTGAAACAGCTCTTAAATCTATAGAAGCCGCTTTGTTTCAATAAAGTTTTGTCTATAGGCAACAGTCAATAGCGAAGAAACTTCTACACTATTGACTGTAGTCCAACTAAATTAACCGAACAAACCTTGAATGAGTGCTAGATTGCTGGTAAGGAAGTAAGCGACGACAGCACCACCAATACCACCAATTAAAAAAGCACTGGCAAAGTTATTCCAGCCTTCTCCAGACTTAAAGGTATCGGGAGGATTGGGTACAGGGACAGTAGGAATTGGTTGGGGAGGTTTGCTGTTTGCATATAAAGATATGCCAGCAGTCAAAAGCGCAACCAAGCCTAAAGTTGCCAACAATCCTGCTAAGTTGGCTTTATCTGTGTCACGTAGGGGACCCAATTTTGCAAATGGACCAAATAGCCAGTAACCGTGGGCCATACCAACCTCTAACCCTCTTCTAAATGGAGTGATTCCTGAGCGATAGGCTGGCAAATTATTAATGAACCACTTAACTAGTGGAGAAGAATTGATTGGTGTTTCTAAGTTTCCCCGTTGTGGGTCGCCCCATTCTGGAAAGACAACTTCCCGATTCCTAGGATCGCTAGGAAGGTTTTTTGATGCATCTACAGCTTGTGCCATATTTTATATTCGCCTCTTAATAAAGTGGTGGCATTTTTTATATTAATAAGAATTGACGCTAAATCTCGTTTTAAATAGTGAACTTTAGAAAAATTAATTTAGTATTTTGAAGCATATAAAACTCGCTATGCTCTCTAGAGCATCACGAGTTTTAAATTAACAATTACCAGGTATCAGTTATCAGTGATCAACAGATAAATTTAACTGTTACTGATAACCAAATTTATGGTAATGGGTGAAATAGTAGATCAGGGAACAAATTATTAAACACAATCAACAGAACGGCAGTAAAAATCAAATTAGCAAACAACAAAACGGGTGCTAAAGAAAGGTATTTAACGAAAGAGTTGTCCTGTGCCATAAATCATTCTCCAAACTAAGTGAGTTGCTTTTGGTTGTTAGTCATGAGCCAGTACGCTTCTTAAGGCACTTACCAGTAATAAAATGTCCAGCCTTATTACAACGAATAACCTATTGTGCCGACAGATCAACCAACAAAGGCTGGACATTTTATTTTTTGGATCTCCC
>JAJPJF010000326.1 GCA_021324415.1 Nostocales cyanobacterium Centralia_MAG_434 | reverse complement strand
GGAAGATAAGCAACTTGCCAACCTTGTTGAAGCGCGAGTTCAGTCATTTGCAGTTCTTCGTTTGATAATAATTTTTTACCTATTCGACCAAGATGAGTGTCAAAACCTCCTATTTCTGTCAAGAATTGGCGGCGTATTGAGTAATTTAAGCCTCTGGGGGTTAAACCCGGATTGTCTATGTAAACTATAGTTTCACCTAAGTCATATGCACCTAAATTGGCAGCTAATCCAGTCGATAGCCAGGGTGGGGGTTGAATTCCATCTGGCCATAACAAGGTCACTTTGCCACCTGCGATCGCGAGTTTAGAGTTGTTTTGATAAGCAGAATATAAAGCTTGTAACCAACCAGGACTAGCTACCGCATCGTCATCTAAATATGCCAAAATTTCACCACAAGCAGCTTTAGCACCAGTGTTGCGAGCAACTGATAAACCGATGACAGGTTCAAAGACATACTTAAGTAGCGGATTTTGGGCTCTTTGTTTTACGACACACTGGGTGCGATCACTCGAGCCATTATCCACAACTATCACTTCAAAGCCATCAGTAAAATTCTGTACCAGAAGGCTATCTATGGCAGCACCCAAATAGGTATCTCGATTATGAGTACAGATAATGGCTGAGATTTGCGTGTTTGGCATGACATTATGATAAAGTTTAGCTTTTGCTGCTATGAGCGCTAATCTATACCAAAAATTTTAACTCACCAACCGAGTATTTTCGGAAATCGGCTTGTTAGCTAGCACGGGCAGAAGCTGCAAGACTTACCTGCTTGAAGCCTACACCAACCCGTTAGGGTGGTGTAGGTAGTTCATGTTTGCTCAATGTGGCTGTGTACAACTACAAGAGTTTCGGCTAGCTGAGTCAAGCGCGTTTCTAGATATTGCTTACGTCCCAAAAGTTGGCGCAGCTTTTGGTATCGTGCGATCGCCATACTGACACTGGCAACTTGCTCTGGAGGACATGGACGTGACCATACTTCACCAGAAGCATCTAAACCACACAGACGGTAGCCAGCACGGGGTGATTGAGAAGATACTTTTGTGCCATTCGCACAAATTTCTTCTACGTAAACCATCAAGCGTTCTACTTCTGCATGGCGCAATGTTGCTGTTGCGCCTGCTTTGGGTTCGGGTTCTTTTTCTTTCGACTCTAGCCAGCCATTGACAATTGGTCCTTCTAGATAAATATCTTGAATTTGCCTGATGATTTTTTGCAGTTCTGCTTGCCAAGATGCAACTTTTTGCTGAATGTCTTGCAAAAGATTCATTGCCAATGCTGGATTAGCCCCATTACGATGGCTAGTGAATTGAGGAGTTTTGAATTTAGGTAGATTGGGAGTTTTTCCTTCTATTTCTTGTGCTGGAAAAGTTTGCACAGAAAGATTGTGAGGAAGTAGTTTCTGTGGTTCTGATTCTTTTGAAACTTCGTTTGACGAGTGTGTAGGTTCATCTACTGTGGATTCTTGTATTCCTACACTAATCCGAAACGATAAAGGGTGCTGAGGGGAACTCATGTGTTCGATGTCAGAAGTCGTGTCACGAGTTCCTAAATCATGTAGAGTCGCCTCAATGCGTTTTAAACCTGCTTTCATAGGAGATTCCGAAAGTTTACTGTAGCTTATAGTGTTTTGTATAGCCGACAGGTTCAAATCCACGGCTACGTTGAACTATGAGAAATCAGGGGTTGTCGATTTTGCTACCCACTCAACAGACGTGGTAGGTGACGTACAATCTATGGGCTAGCTCAGGTGCAAGGAGTCAGTTTTCCCAGTAGTTGCATCAACGATGCAGGTGGTAATTTTATCTATTAAAAGTTATGTAGGGAAAAACCCCATCAGTGAAATCAAAAATTGTCGTGAAAGATTGCAACCCTTATTAATACTAGAATACTCAGGAAACAGTTGTGAGTAAACTCATTTTAGTAACTGGACCGGCTCGATCTGGCAAAAGTGAATGGGCGGAGACTCTGGCAATGCAGTCTCATAAAGCGGTTGTTTATGTGGCAACAGCGAATCTTGAGCCTACGGATGCAGAATGGCAGTTACGCATTCAAAAACACCAACAACGTCGTCCTCAAGACTGGATAACCATAGAGGTACCATATGAATTATCTGCTACCTTGGCTGAGGCAAAGCCAAATACTTGTCTTTTGATTGATTCTTTAGGCACTTGGGTTGCCAATCTTTTAGAACAGGATGAGGTCAGTTGGCAAAATACTGTCCAAGAGTTTTTGGAAACGGTAGAGTTAGTTGCAGCTAGTATGATTTTTGTCGCCGAGGAAACTGGTTGGGGCGTTGTGCCAGCTTATCCTGTAGGGAGAAAGTTCCGCGATCGCTTGGGTTCGTTAGTACGCCATTTGGGTGCCATCTCTCACGATGTTTATTTGATTACTGGTGGTCATGTTCTCAATCTCAGCTTGCTTGGTTCTCCCTTACCCCAACAAGAATAGGTCCGTGAATATTCTTAATTGAATATTCAACATTCAAGATGAAATACCTAGTGTCTAGCATTTAAAATAGGTTTATGGCATCAAAACAAGAAGTTAAACAATACCTGGCTTATTGGTTCCAGCTAGGTAAGGGAGTCGTCTCTAGTAAAGGTGGCGTAACCCTGCGTCCACAAGAGGTGATCAAAAGCGATCGCTACAGTGATGAATTTGAAGAAATTTGGCAAAAAATTACATCTCCACAAGCAGGTGATTGTTATCTAGAAGGGACAACAGAAACTGTGTTAGAACTCATGACACCTGTCTGGGAGATGAATGCATGTGCTCGTTGCTCTTTGCCAGTGCCAGTACGCAATGTGGGAATGCCCCCTGAACTATGTCCTTGCAGCGATCTATCCAACTGGCCTAATACAGAATTACCACCACCGCGATTGCCAGTGAATACTAAAGAGAAACTAACGGCAATTTGCAATCGCCTTTCAGGTAAAGAGGTGGAAAAAACCTGAGCTGATCTACAGCATGTACAGCACAATACAATTACCAGAACCTCAGTTTTTAAAAAACTGGGGTTCTTTGCTAGCTAGCTATCCCATGACAACAGTTTCCCCTTCCCTTGTCCCCCTTGTCCTCCTTGTCTTCCTTGTCCCCCTCATCCCCCTTCCCCCCCTCATCCCCCCAATCAATTAATAATCCGGCGTTGCTGAATCAAAGTATGAATGTGCAATTCACCGATATGTAGAGACGTAGCAATGCTACGTCTCTACAAGGATTTGGATTTTAACTACAAAGATATTACAAACACAATTTAGTATTATTTTGTGGCTTAATAATTTACAATATCTTTATCAACCAAGCATGAGTTTTAAAACTTTAATTTCTGGGTTAATAATTTACAATTTCTTCACTAATGAGTTATAGTTAATTGTGTTATGTAAAAAGGCTTATTTAGTGTATTTTTCAGAAATAAAAAATGCATAATTATGTAACTGTTTCTCCTTAATTTGGTAATGAACTTTACAGAAAGTGGGAATGACTTGTCTAGTAACTTGCCTATATCTTATTAATCAAGCAAGCAGTTGAGGTGCGGAAACAACGCAATCAACTACTCACTCAAAAAACATTCCCAACTCTTTTAAGGAGCAACGATCATGGAATCTAATTTGTTTATCGAATTGTCTGAAGAGCAACAAGAAGTTGTAGCTGGTGGTGCAGATGTAGCTCTTTCTAAGACCAGTTTCTTCAATCTAGCAAAGTCCTTTGGTACTACTAGCAGCTCAGGTCCAAACGGCTCCACCGGATCAACTTATGGTAGCCTTAACGTAACTAAGACAGGTGGTCTCCAGTTTATTGGATTTGGCGTTTAATAGCTAATTCATAAGTCAATGAAGTAGAAGATTATCCTAGAGTACACCCTGAATTTTTATCTTGAATTACCTGTTTAGGGTATGAAATAGATGAGGTTAAGGGGGCTCAATATCTTGACCACTCTGTGGAATTCTACTTCTGTAGTCTATGAGTTTTTGTCTCTAGCTTAGTCAGTTATTAGCTAGATGTGGCCTTAGCTAGTGGGACGCGATCAGTTGATCGCGTCCCATTGCGTAAAACTAGTCTGATACTTCTGATACTTTTTTGTAGTAAACTGTTGTAGCCAACCAAATCACATAGATAAAATTGTGTCTAGCCACATCGAATCGAAAGACTCTGAACTACTAATTGATTTGTCCGAGCAAGAGCAAGAAGGTGTGTGTGGTGGACGTTCTCGCCATTCATCTTCTGATGCGTTTAACTTTTTCTTTCAGCTAACAAATATAAGAAGTGCTTCCAGTAGCTCACTCAATATTTCGCATGGTAGCATCTCTTCTTCGTCGCAATCTGAATACACATTGTCACAAATTACAATTGGTATCAGTTCATTGTATGGAGGGAAAAAGCACAGGTCAGGAGGTTTGAGTCGCAGCGATTTATTTTGGTTACTTGTGTCACTTTTGTAAGTGATAGTGAGACATTAACTTAGCTAAATTTTTAATTTCTACTGATCATAACTTGTGTTAGCTGGAGGTGAAATCTTTAAAATTCACCTCCATTGACCGTTTAGATACTACCAGAGTTGTAGATTACTGCCTACAAATCGGTAATATTTGATAATTGAAAGTGATGATTCTCTAATTATATGGAAATGTAATCAGCACTATAAGTTGCTATTCCGTGTATTTTTCGGAAATTGAAATGGCTTAAATGTGCAATTAGTTTATCCAACTATGGTAGTAAAATTGTCACAAAGCTTTGATGCAATATTCTTTTGCTTTTTATAAGTTGGAAATTAATGCAACACTATACATTTGCATTAATTGCGCAGATGCCTATAAACAACAGGTGCTTTTGAATTAAGTTGCAGAGAAATAAAGACAAGCATTTCTTTATGAAATACGCTCATGTTTTACAATATAGTGAAGAGGATTGCGGTGCTGCTTGTCTAGCTTCTATCGCCAAGTATTATGGAAAGAATTTTACCCTAAATCATATTCGTGAAGTGGTAGGTACTGGACAATTAGGTACAACTTTATTAGGTCTGAAGCGGGGAGCAGAAACACTTGGGTTTAATGCCCGTCCTGTGAAAACCTCACCAGACTTGTTAAACCGGATGAATGAAGCACCTTTACCAGCGATTATTCATTGGAAAGGAAATCACTGGATTGTTCTGTACGGTAAGAAAGGCACAAAATGTGTAGTTGCTGATCCAGCCGTAGGAATTCGCTACCTCTCTAAAGCAGATTTAGAAGAAGGTTGGGCGGATTGGTTGATGCTTTTGCTAGAACCAGACCCCATCCGCTTTTTTAAACAGCAAAGTGATGAAGTTAAAGGCTTTTGGCGTTTTTTTGAGCGCGCTTGGGTCTTCCGCTCCATTTTGGCTCAAGCATTACCCTTAAGTATCATCCTGGGATTACTATCTTTAGCTTCCCCTTTTTTACTGCAACTTCTAACTGATGATGTGCTAGTCCGTGGTGATGTCAAGCTACTAACTAGTGTGGCGATCGCTGTCATAGTCATGAACTTTATTTCTAGTAGCCTTGTATGGGTACAGTCTAGCTTAATTGCTCACTTTGCACAACGTCTGCAATTAGGTCTAGTTCTGGAATTTGGAAGGTCTATTTTGCGATTACCTCTTGCTTACTATGAAGCTCGTCGTAGTGGAGAAATTGTTAGTCGCTTGCAAGACATTGAACAGATCAATCAGTTAGTTGCTTCTGTCGTTGTTAGTCTGCCAAGTAAATTCTTTATTGCGATAATTTCTGTTGGTATCATGGTCTTTTATAGCTGGAAGCTTACTGCAGTAGCAATGTTAGTTTCTGTGTTAATGACCGTATCTACAATAGTATTTCAGCCTTCTTTACAAAGAAAAACTCGTGAGCTTTTAGTTGTAGAAGCAGAAACGCAAGGCGTTTTAGTAGAGACATTTAAAGGTGCACTTACTCTCAAAAGTACTACGGCAGCACCACAATTTTGGGAGGAATTTCAAAGTAGATTTAGTCACCTTGCTAGGCTCACACTCCAGACAATTCAGATCAGTATTATCAACAATACTTTTTCTGAGTTTGTTTCTGCTGTTGGCGGAGTTACTTTACTGTGGTATGGAGGTAACTTAGTCATTAATCCAGCAGAAAAATTGACTATTGGGCAATTGCTTGCCTTTAGTTCAATGAATGCTAATTTTCTAGGATTCATTAGTACTGTCATCAGCTTTGTAGATCAGTTTACTCGAGCAAGAACTGCTACACAACGCCTGAATGAAGTTATAGATGCAACTCCAGAAAACGAGGGAGATGGCAAAAAGCCGTTTGCAGAAATACCAGGAAATTGCGATATTATTTGTGATAAAGTGAGCTTCCATTATGCAGGACGGCTTGAACTTATAGAAAATTTTTCTTTGAAAATACCTGGTGGTAAAATTGTTGCACTCATCGGTAAATCTGGTTGTGGGAAAAGCACACTAGCTAAAATTCTAGCTGGGTTATATCCATTGCAATCTGGCAATATCCGTATTGGACTTTATAACCTAGATGATTTATCTCTTGATTGTCTCAGACAACAGGTCGTGTTAGTGCCTCAAGAAGCTCACTTTTGGAGCCGTTCTATTATTGAAAACTTTCACTTAGGATCGCCCCATTTAACTTTTGAACAAATTGTACAAGCCTGCAAAATTGCAGAAGCTGATGATTTTATTAGCAAATTACCTAACAAGTATCAAACGGTTTTAGGTGAATTTGGTGCGAATATTTCTGGTGGACAACGTCAACGACTAGCACTAGCTCGTGCGATCGCCACAGACCCAGCAGTTCTCATTCTAGATGAATCTACCTCTGGTCTTGATCCTGTGAGCGAAAGCCTTGTATTAGATAACCTTTTTGCTCATCGTCGTGGTAAAACCACGATTTTAATCAGCCATCGTCCCAAAGTTATTAATCGGGCTGATTGGATTGTACTGCTAGATCAGGGTAAGTTAAAGATTCAAGGTTCTATAGAAGATTTACGAGTTCAATCAGGAGAGCATATGGATTTTTTAATGACTTGAAATTAGTTTTTAATTTAAGTTCACAAATAAACAACAACGACTGTAGGGACGAAAGCTTTCGACCCTATAAACCCTTTGGGTGATGCTCATTCCTAACCCTTATCCAGTGCTCAATTCACTGCACTGATTCACTATAAACCATCAAATAACAACTATTAGAAATTATGCTTTACACCGAACGGCAAAAATTTCTACCACCAGTGCAAATTGACGAGTTTCTTCCTCCTATTAGTCCTTGGACATCTTTGGCAGGAATTGCTCTTGTAGGAACTGTTGGTGCTGCATTCAGCCTCGCGTCTACTGTTAAATATAATGTAACACTAAAGACTAGTGCTACAGTGAGGCCCACAGGAGATCTTCGAGTAGTACAACCAGAAATCGATGGAACTATTAAAAATATTCTGGTCAAAGAAAATCAGATCGTCAAGCAAGGAGAACCAATTATTCAACTTGATGATGAGCAGCTGCAAATTAAAAAAAACCAAGTAAAAAGTAGTCTTGATCAAAGCAATATACAACTCATTCAACTATATGCTCAAATCAAAAGTTTAGATGTACAAATTCTTGCTCAAAAGCGAGTTATAGAACAGACAATTTCTTCTGCAAAAGCAGATTTAGCACGGCAGCAACGCGACTATCAAGAGAAACAAG
The DNA here is from genome assembly GCA_021324415.1 of Nostocales cyanobacterium Centralia_MAG_434. GTDB lineage: Bacteria > Cyanobacteriota > Cyanobacteriia > Cyanobacteriales > Nostocaceae > JAJPJF01. Next base: position 12,612 of record JAJPJF010000326.1, on the reverse strand, counting down.
TCACAACTACTACTGACTTGCTCGCTGCAGAAGCAAGTTTGCAAAAGGCGGAGACAGACTTAACAAAAGCTCAAGCAGATCTAGACTTTGCCAAGGTAGATCGCGATCGCTATCAGCAGCTGTCAGAAACTGGAGCTGTTGGTAGACGTGATTTTGAAGAGAAAAAACTAGCTGTTGAGCAGGCAAAAGCAACACTGGCAGGTCAACACAAAGCTATTGACATCGCTAGAACTAAAGTTCAATCAGCCAAGGCTGCTCTTCATCCTAGCCAAGCATCGGTTGAAATGGCTAAAGAACACATTGAACAAGAAATTGCTCAAGGTGAGGCAACGATTGCGACCTTGATCAAAGAAAAACAGTCTTTAATTCAACGGAGAGCTGAAGTTCAAAGTCAAATCAACCAATCTCGAAAAGATCTTCAGCAAATTTATACTCAACTCAGAAGTAGTACTGTTCGTGCGACGAGTGATGGCATTATTCTCAAGCTCAATGTTTACAATCCTGGTCAAGTTGTGCGTACGAGCGAATCTATTGCCCAAATAGTTCCTCAGGATGCGCCTCTAGTTATTAAAGCTATGGTTTCTCCTGCTGAGATTAAAAAAGTTGCAACTGCTGAACAGGTACAACTACGAGTTGATGCCTGTCCTTATCCAGATTATGGTACTCTCAAAGGTGTTGTTCGTGATATTTCTCCTGACGCCATCACAGTTCAAAATAATAATTCAAGTACAGGAACACCTGGTTCTGCAACTGCTAGCGCTAACTATTTTGAAGTGATGGTGCAACCAGAGAGACTTGACTTTGGCCATGGCAAACATCAATGTCATCTTCAAGCCGGAATGTCTGCTACTGCTGAGATTATTTCTAAACAAGAAACAACTCTGCAGTTTTTGCTGAGAAGGGCAAGATTAATATCGGATTTGTAAGCAAGTCAGTGGCAGGCACAGAAGAAAGTGTATTCTTATTTTACAGGGTGGTAACTTAGCTATTTCTTAGATTTTACAGGGTGACTTTTACAGGTATCTCCAAATTAGTCTGTTTTTTCTTTTGTTAGAAAAAAATAAAGTGGTGCGGTGTGATCTACCAATTTTCAACACAAATTATCATCTTGATGATCTACATTATGCTCTTTATGTGGTCCATCAAATCTCACAATAAGACTCAACAAGCATTGCAATGGTGGTTTTTCAGGCAGTCTCTGAAACTCTCGATGGAAGCCGAGAAAATTCGGGATGGGTTATTACAAGAATCTTTCACAATTCGTCGTAATTTGGAATTGTTGCCAGCAGATAATCTAGAGTTGTCAGTGAATAAAGCTCAAGAATGTTTAGAAAAAACTGATAACTTTCACCAATCCTTGGCACAATTGAGCGATCGTCTGTTCCCTTCATACCTTCAAGACAGTTTACCTTTGGCTATTGAGTGTTTGTTAGAACCGTGGCTAACATCTCACCCTGACCTTTATTTCCATATAGATATACCCTCTAATTGGCGGAATGAGCCAGCCGACCGTAGTTTAATAGTATTAAGATCTCTTGAAGAATTACTGAGAATAACTCTACCAGACATTTTAACACAGGTATCAATTTATATCAGTTTAACTAAACTGCGAAATATGGGTCAACTGAAGGTAAAAATCACTTATCCTGATGTAACAGCACTCAACATGTATTCTAACATACCAGAGTTAGGATATCTTTACGAAAGTTTTCGCTTTTTAACGTCGGGAAAATGCTTTTGTCGTAGTCAAGATCTGAGCGCGGCTTGGTATTTTCTTTGGTAATCAGCAGTCACATTCGTGATATAGTCAAAAACCAGGTATATTTAACATCGTGTTTATATCGCTGTATAATTAAATACTAGTTGCAATATGCTTGATAATGAAACAAGCTTTAATAGCCAAGGCGTTGCTGAAAATTCTGGTAATTGATGACCACGAATCAGTTTTGGGTGGAACAATCGAGGTGTTGCGAAAACAGTATCCAGATGCTGAGTTTATAACAGCTCTGACTGCAACGAATGCCCTCGATCAACTGATGAGATCACAAATGGATCTCGTAGTTATGGATCTTTCCATTCCCGAAAGTCTTGGAGAGATGGCACGACCTAATACAGGTCTTCAATTACTTAGATATTTTATGAAAGAATATCCCAATCTAAATCTTGTTGTTCAAAGTGCTCATGTCAGAACACTAGTAAGGATTAAACCTGAGATTGATGCTCATAAAGGAGGCTTTACAGTCGCAGATAAAAGTCTTACTAGTAAAGAAATGCTGACCAGAGTTGATTGGGCATTACAAGGATTAACTCATACAAAAGACATTAAAGGAATTTACTCTGGATTAGAGGTAAGACCAGAATGGCTACAGGTGCTGAATCTCGCATTTTGTGAAGGATTACAAGATAAGATAATTGCAGATCGAATGTGTGTTTCTGAACGCATGGTTCGTCACTACTGGAGCAAACTGCAAGACGCTTTAGAAGTTTATCCAGAAGACGGAAAAAATATTCGAATACAAACTCAAATGCGAGCTAGAGAAGAAGGGTTGATTGACTGATTGACCTCGTTTGATAGATATCAGCATTGCTTGAGAGAGGTTATATCTTGACAAGAGAGAAAAAATATGAATTGGCTATAATAGCATCTATACCTAAGATTCCTCTTTGAGGTTATCGGTACTTGTCAGGGCTAATCTCACAATCTATAGAAATGTAACGGTTATTGGTTGCTATTGAGAGCAACAACCCCAGTTTATTCTACATCTTAAAAGCCTGAAGAAAAATGTATTGATTTTAGAAGAGGCGCAAGGCATTGCGCTCGTACAGTATAGGAGTTAGGAATTAGGAATTGAGAGTTAGTAGTTAGGAGTTAATAAAACAACCAATAATCAACAACGAACCAATGGGTCAGTTTAGTATCTGGAAAAAGAACGAAGAGGAAAGTAAGACTTGGCGTTTGGGTGTATTGCCAGGGATCTCAGTGATTGTTCTAGTTGCTATTGCCAGCACTAGCCTCATACTCACGAGTTATTTTCTGCTCATTTGGGGTTGGTGGGTTCCAGTCATGCCAGCAATAATTGTTTTAGCCTTAAATGGTATAGGACTGACTGCTTTATACCAATACAGCCACGCTTTACACTCTAAAATTAACGCTCGCCAAGTTATCATTGAACGCACCTTTGAAACAATTCATAATGGACCCCTGCAAACTCTTGCTAAAACTTTAAAGTGTGTGCGAGAGCAAAATTTACCACCAGATGAATTATTGAAAGAACTTGAAAAAGAGCTTGAAAAACTAAATTATGAGCTAAGAGGAGTTTATGAATTTCTGCAACGAGAACCACTTACTCAAGAGAATAGCCTCTATTTAGGAAGAGGTATAGAACTGAATGTACAAAACCCGATACACGAAGTTCTTTATCAAGTTTATACTTATACCCTAGAGCGAGACTTTCCTTGCTTTAAAACTCTCCAGGTAAAGATTCGTTCGTTTGAACCAATAGATGATCGGCACTTGAGTACTGAACAAAAACAGAGACTCTGCCGATTTTTAGAAGAAGCTTTGTGCAATGTGGGAAAACACGCTGTAGGAGTCACTCGCCTCGAAGTCTCTTGCACACAAAAAGAGGGGTGGAATACTCTGAGAATTGTTGATAATGGTTCAGGAACTCACCCATCACCAGAAGGTCGCGGAACACAACAGTTTAGAAATTTAGCACAACAACTGAAAGGCGAATTTAGGCGATCGCCTATTTCTCCTCATGGCACTCTTTGTGAACTATCATGGCCTGTGTCAAAGTTTCGGTGGTGGAGGGGGAGTAGGGTGTAGGGTGTAGGGGGACAAGGTGGACAAGGGGGACAAGGGGGGCGGGTCTCCCGACTTGAGACGACTGGCGTGGACAAGGAGGACACTGCGCTCTCATACCATTTCACTAAATTTTAGATACAAATCTTCTCCCTTGTCCTCCTTGTCTTTCCAGTTACCAAGCGTATCAAGTTTATAGTGAATTGGTATTAGGGGTTCTCCGCGTTTTCGCATATAGTTCAATTGTTCAGAATGAATGTTGCACAATAAAGTGCTAAAAAGTGCTAAATTTAGCAAGAGGAAAGCAGGCATAAGGCTGTGCAGATAACATTTTTAGGGACAAGTTCTGGTGTACCTACGCGAGCGCGTAATGTTTCGAGTGTCGCGTTGAGATTACCTCAGCGAGCTCAGATGTGGTTATTTGACTGTGGTGAAGGTACTCAGCATCAGATTCTTCGGAGTGACTTGAAGGTCAGCCAACTCTCCCGAATTTTTATCACCCATATGCATGGTGACCATATCTTTGGTCTTATGGGTCTGCTTGCCAGTTGTGGTTTAGCTGGTAATGTGGAACGCATTGATATTTATGGTCCACCTGGATTAAATGAATACCTGCAAGCAGCCTCGCGTTACTCACACACACATTTTTCTTATCCCGTTAAAGTTCACGCCATCCAGCCAGGAATCATTTACGAAGATGATGAATTCACTGTCACATGCGGTCTTTTGCATCATCGTGTGACATCTTTTGGCTATCGTGTTGCAGAAAAAGACCGACCAGGACGTTTTGATATAGAAAAAGCTAAGGCGTTGCAAATTCCCTCTGGTCCGATTTACGGTCAACTTAAACGCGGTGAAACGGTGACTCTCTCTGATGGACGAGTTATTCATGGTGTCGATCTGTGTGGACCAACGGAGATTGGGCGCAAAATTGCCTATTGTACAGATACAATCTACTGCGATGGCGCGGTGGAATTAGCACGGGATGTCGATGTGTTAATTCATGAAGCAACTTTTGCTCACCAAGATGCTGATATGGCTTTTCAAAGGTTGCATTCAACAACCACAATGGCAGCTCAAACAGCTTTAGGCGCGCAAGCACATCGGTTAATTATGACTCATTTTAGTCCCCGTTACGCTCCTGGCAATCCTTTAGAATTAAAGGATCTCCTTCAGGAGGCTCGTGCTATTTTTCCTAAAACAGATATGGCTTATGATTTCATGACTTATGAAGTACCAAGGCGACGAGAAAAGCTGTTATCTGAAGTGTAGATAATTAGGGTCGCTCATAAGATTTACGCAATGGGCAAGATGCTTATCTGTTGTTGTTCATGAGTTTTTTCCAAACTTCATATAATCTTTAAGATTTTGGCTGAAATATTATCAATAGTTTTACGAGTTTTTAATTCTTTTTAAGTCAATCTAAACACTTTTTCTTCACGTTTAGAAGACAAGTCTCAGTATTTTGATGCGCTCATAAGTAATTTAATGATACCAATCAGTTTTATTTTTCAAGCTATTGGCTTTATAGAAATACTGAAGTCAATACTGGTTACTATTTATCAAATATATTGATGTTCTCAACCTGACATTATTTAAATATTTGCTTGATTTTCTTTGTAATATTAGCGATTTTACTCTCAGAGCCAGCTTAAAGCTATGAGATATTTTAGGTGATATCAAGTCTCTATATATACAAAATACTTGAGGTAATGTGCAATATTTAAATTATTTGTTATACGGAGAATTCTGTCATAAAAGTTAAATAAATAACTAAAACCATAGATAAATTAAAGTTTTGTATAAAAACTATCTTAATTTATATCTGGGGAAAGCTTTCTCAAGTAGTAACGATATGGTAAAGATTGATTGAGAGGGTTGACTATCTTAATATTATGACTTTAGGTTGAAGTGAATCAGCACAAATCCTATCAGTTATTACAGGGAGATTTAACCCTCAAGTGATTACATTCTGCTCTCTGACTTGATGAATTCCTCTTTAATTAATTTAAAAAGTGTAACTAGAACTCCGAATATGTTGCATTTGTTACTTAAAGTCCAAGAGTATTTTTGGTTTGATTTTTATAATTACTAATTATCTTGTCAAGATTAAGTTGACTCAAAATCTTGTAAATACAGTTTCGATATTAGAGGATTTTGATAGTGGCTAACACTAGTTTGGAGCATGATACAAAGCAAGGGCAATTGGTTATTGCTTCCCCACAAAGCATCAGTGACGTCAAACAAATCTCTACAATTCTGCATCGCCGACGAGCAATGATTTTGAGTGTTTCTTGTGTAGTCATGTCAGTTGCTGGTCTTTTGGCTTTAATGACAAAACCAACTTACCAGAGCTACATGCAGATACTAGTAACCTCGCATCGTCATGCAGATACACCGTCAAACAATGGTTCGTCTAGTCATTCTGATGTTGAAGCTATAGACTACACAACTCAAATGAAGCTGATGCTCAGTTCAATGCTGATACAGAAAGCTGTAGATTTGCTTCACGATAATTATCCCGATCTGACAGTAGAAGATATCGAAGGTAAAAAGGGTAAACCCAAACCTCTGGTTGTGAACAAAGTTGAGGAGAAATCAAAAGGCAATCAGACTTTCAGTCAATTACTTGAAGTTTCTTATAAAACTAACGATCCAGTTAAAGCACAACAAGTTCTTCAAGCCTTGGAGCAGGTTTATCAGGACTACAACGCAAAGCAACAAAAAGAACGTCTTGTTAAAGGACTTTCTTTCTTTAATGAACGCCTGCCTAAGGTTAAAAATGAGGTGATTCAGGCTGAGAAAAATTTAGAACAGTTTCGTCAGAAAAATAATTTATTTAATCCGGAAGCACAAGGACAAATTCTTCTAGAATCTCTTGCCGACACTCAAAAACAACTAAGAATCACACGTGCACAACTCCAAGACGCAAAAGCTCGTTACAATTCTTTACAACAACAATTTGCATCTTCGACTCAGAAAGCAGTCGCCACGAATCGGCTCAATCAATCAACTCACTACCAAACGCTGCTTGATGAAATTCACAATACTGAATTGGCTTTAGCTAGAGAGCGGCAACGTTATACAGAAGACTCGCCAGTCGTTAAAGAACTGCTACAGCAGCGTCAGACTCAACTGAAGCTATTGCGGGAAGAAGTCAAACAAGCTTTAGGACCAACGTCTACGCAACAGACTCCAGAAGATGCGTCAACATTACCAGCTGCCTTGACCAAGAAGAACACTCATGTGGACGAATCCCTTAAGCTAGTTCAACTACCCATCAAAGAAGCATCTACAGTTCAACCTGCTCTCAGTAAGAGAGTTTCCTCGGATGCAACTGGCGTTGACAACCAAATCATGCAGATCTCTGCCGTAACTGGCGGAACACCAAGAACACAAAACCAGACGGCAGGAGTGGATGAGAAACTAAAACAAGATTTAATTGCTGCGCAGACAACTGCTATGGGACTCAGTGCCAATGAAAAGAGTCTTGCTGAGTCAGAACAGCAAATCCGTTCACAACTGGATAGATATCAGAACTTGATGGCACAGTACAAACGGCTGTTGCCAGAAGTTGAGATTAGTCGCAAAACACTTGAGGAACTGATCGCTGCACAACGTTCCATGGGACAGAAAATTGCTGAGGCGGGAGTTGACTGGCAAGTGTTGGAAGAACCTCAAAGAGGAGTCTATTTAGGTAGCAACAGGTTGTGGTTTTTACTTGGGGGAATAGTCCTTGGACCCATTTTAGGTGTGGCTACAGCCTTGAATCGAGAATGGTCTAGTGATGCGGTCCATACTCCACAAATTTTACAAAAGCTAACAAACTTTCAATTGCTGGGGATAGTGCCAAAAATACCGCAGCGACGGAAGAAACAGAAGGCGTTTAAACTCCCGTTGAGTAGAAGACAAACCCAAGGGGAATCACCAAACCTATTGCCTGAAGACAGATCCTCTCTCGACATCTACAGTTTTTTGCCTTCTCACGAAACTCTAGACATAACTTATCAAAATATTCAAATCAAGGGGTTTCCCTTAACTTATAAGTCTTTGATGTTGACTTCATCAGTATCAGGGGAAGGCAAGTCAACATTAGCGTTGGGATTGGCGGTGAGTGCTGCCCATATGCATCAACGGGTGCTAGTAATTGATGCTAACTTGCGCAAACCAAGCCTGCACAAAATGCTTGAACTTTCCAACGACTGGGGATTATCCCTGTTACTAATAGATGAGATAAATAGCAATATTAAAGAGTATGTTCAACCTATTCACCCTACCATTGATGTTTTGACGGCTGGACCTATACCAGAAGATCCAGTGCAATTGCTGAGTTCTAAACGAATGGAAGAACTACTCAAGTTATTTGAGCAAACTTATGATTTAGTAATTATAGATGCTCCTTCTATTATAGGTACGGTTGATGCCAAGCTTATAGCTTGCATTTGTGATGGGATTGTTATAGTAAGTCGTATAGACCAGGTTACCCAAACCGAACTCACTCAAGCTACAGAAATTTTTAGCAAGAGTCAGTTGAATGTGATTGGAATGATCGCCAATGCACCCAATAATTTTTGAAAAGCTTAGTGAGTCAAAGAACTTCAATGAAATTCCAATATAAATGAAGCTAAGAGTTAAGTTTATAGTGGACGTTGGGAATTCAGGTGCGCTAGGATGTTTTGCAAAAATACAAAAATATTGAGCTAGTTTTGTGCCTGTTGTCTTTTGCGCTTGCGTAGTTAGCGACGGGAAACTACTCTAAATTAAAGCGTCGAATGTATACAGGCGTGATGAGATCTATCAGCATGAAATTCCAACTGTCTTTCACCGCGTTATTTTCCCAGATTCAAGGACGCCATTGGTGGCTTGGTATTCTCGTGTGGATTGTTTTAATTGCCCCAGCGCAAGCGTCTGTTATCCTGCGCGTAGCAATTCAAAATGGAGTTAATCAAGTCAAGGTTGGCAGTTCTACGACCGCAGTCATCAAAGATGGTAGTGGTCGTGCTTTGGGACAGTTACCGGCAATGAGTGCCTTTTATGCTCAAGCAGCTCCTGGTGGAGTGGCCTTAGATAAGTGGCGGTCTGGTTTATTTTGGATTGAGCCAACTGGTAAAGGATTTGTTTATATTAATGACCGTTGGTATCGAGGCAGAACGCTTGTCGTTCCCACAGACAAGGGATTAGCTGCAGTCAACTGGGTAGATTTGGAAGAATATCTCTACAGTGTGATTGGTGGCGAAATGGACGCTGCATGGCCACTAGAAGCTTTGAAAGCCCAAGCGATCACTGCCCGTACCTTTGCTCTTTACGAACGGCAAAGACAGCGCAATAATCCTATTTACGATCTCGGTGCTACCCCAGATCACTGGCAAATGTACAAAGGAGTTATGAGTGAGACTCCCAGTACTTACGCTGCTGTAGATGGTACAGATGGACAAGTACTAACCTACAAAAACAAGATCATTCTCTCTGTTTTCCATAATTGTTCCGGCGGGCACACTGAGAATGTGGAGGATGTTTGGGGAAGTAGTGAACCGTACCTTCGTGGTGTCCAAGACTTTGATCAAAATGTTAGCGAATGCAATTGGGTGAAAACCTTCTCCCCTGCAGAAATTAGTGCTGATGTTCCTGATGTTGGCAATGTCCAGCAGATGATTCCAGAGAGTTTTTCTCCTTTTGGGAGTGTGACAGCTTTGAAGATTATCGGCGATAAGGGTGTGAAGGAACTTAAAAGAGAGGATGTACGTACTGCCCTCAAGCTCAAAAGTACCCGCTTTACCGTCAACAAGGCAGCCGATGGCAGTTTTGTGCTTCAAGGACATGGTTGGGGTCATAGTCTAGGCATGAGCCAGTGGGGAGCTTATAACCTAGCTCGGCGAGGCTACAATCACTTACAAATTTTGAATTATTACTACCAAGGTGTGGCGCTGGCTCCGATTCAGGTGAAGTAGGAGAGTTATGGGAGAGTGAGGTCCTCACTCCTAACTTCTCACTCTTTTTCCTCCCCTCTTTCCAGTCGCTTTTGCCATTCCTCGTCAATTTGTGCAGAACGCTCTACTTCTTGTTCAAGTAGGTCGGTTTCGGTGGAGTAAACTAAGTCTTTTTTCCCAATCACTTTTTCCGCGGCAAATTGCTTGGCAAAGGCAATTTTGCGCTGTAACGCATTGTCTGCATTTGCTAATTGTCTTGCACGGAAAAGGCGATCGCGGTTACGTGCGGCAATTTTTTGGTTGCGCCATTTAATCCAGAAATAACGCACTAGTGGCACGCCTAGAAAACCTATTCCATAAGCTAACAGCAGCCAGTAAATTCCTTGCACAAAAGCGACTAGTCCTCCTAATTGAGCAGCGACTACACCACCTCTAAGCAAGTGTCCCAGAACTAAAGCACCAACCAAATTTAAGGCCCCTAAGCCAGCACTCAGAAAAATTTGCCCTGAACTTGCAGCACTAAAACGCCAAGGCAACTCTTCTAGGTATACTGGTAAAGATTGACGACGCTTATTTGCTGCACTTACCTGTAGCTCTGGAAAGTAATAGATAATTTGGCCTTCCGGACTGACGGCTGGTTGGCCATTAAAGCGAGTGAGTACAGGCAGCATATAGTCTTCATATTCTTTTGCATACTCTGCGCCCAGATTATCTAAATAGGGAGCAATCTGTTCAGCAGCTACTGAACCACGGTTACTACGAATCACAGTAGCAACTTCTCGCCAACGGCGTTCTTCTAAGTTGCTGTTAGGATTGCCATCACCAAACAAAAACGAAAATACAGCTTCCAAGAAATTCAGTTCACTTTTCTGGTGCTGCCTTTCTTGGCGGCGAGTCTCATAGTTGGGGCTAAAATACCAAAACAAATCGGGGAAGTAAAAAAAGCCAATTCCACCACCACTAGAGTGACTGCTTCTGCCACCATTATCACGATCTGAATTCATAGATATGATGATGATAATGATAGCGATCGTTATCAAAGCAATGGAAACAATTAATAAAATCCCAAAAGAGATTCGAATTAAGTAAAATAGAATTCCCCAGACCTTTTTCAACCATTCCCGTAATCGTAGTTGCAAATACTTATTACGTAAATTCGTTTGAAAGTTTCTAGGAAAAATATAAACAATATCACCAGTATCTGCTACCTGCAAATGTCCACCGGCATCAGCAGCAATGGCTAACAAACCTTGGTTAGCCTCAGCTACATTTAATCCTGCCTGGGTTGCCACATCACCAACCGTGACTCGATAGCCCAGTTGTTCTACAGCTTGCATAACTTTGTTATAGCTTTGCTCCATACTCGCCATAGCCTCTCTAGGCAACCCGATCTCCTATACATACTATCCCATAGAGAACGGTGGTGTCATGGTATCTTATAGTTAAACTAGCTCTCAATCTAAAGATTTAAACGATAATTCTGACTCTCATTCCACTAGTTTTTTAGCTTTACATCAAGTTAAAATATAGTGCTACGGCTTGGTTAAAAAGCTATTTTTTCAATAAGAATTCCCCAAGTCAGAACACATTCGTCGGCATCCATTGAATTGGGGGTTTAAACCCCAACGAGAGTGAGGACACCGTACAGACGGGGAATTAAATCCCTAGCTTGTTCTCTGAGAGCATCATGAATGTGTAAATTTATTTTATTGTGTAGTGCGAGCATCGAGCTTGCTTTGGAATAGAGTAGGGAGAAAGATGCTCCCTGTCCTCTTGTTCGGAGTTTTTTTAGGTTAAAGTAATTTTCTTCATAGATATGGTTCAGTACACTCTTGCTCAAAGCCCAGAAATTCTCCTCACCGTTCCTGGCAAAGATTCAGCCAAAGCCCGTGAGAAAGCTATGGATCAACTGATGAAGTTGATGGAAGAAGGTGAGTTACCAACAGATTTGGAAGAAGGGTTTGGTCCAGGACAACTCATCGAAGTTAAGGAAACATCGGTAGATACGACAAGCGGTGAGGACGCTATTACACAAGCTGTCCAAGTTCTGAGTAATCTTGCCTCCCTAAAACTAAAAGTTCAGGAGTCGCGTGCTGAAGCATTAGAGATTCGTAAGGCAATTGATGTGCTTTTCTCAGATCAATCTGTAACTGAGGAGGAAATCACCCGCCTTAAGGAAGGTTTTAAACTTCTTAAAAATTTTGCGCAAGCTAACCTTCGTTATCAGGAGGCTCGCACTAAAGCAGAACACGCTAGACAAGTGCTAGATAAGGCTTTAAAATCCCCCGACTAGTCATTCCTACTAGGAACAGTAAACAGAGAGCTGTTTACTGTTCCCTGATTACTGTTCCCTGATTACTTGCGGTTAACTCTTCTTAAAGAAGACGAAAGAGGCGAAGAATATCCAATACTACTGTCATCTTCGTCACCAATTAAGTTGATATTCTGCTTGTAATACTGCTGATAATAATCGTAAGAGGCTGGTACAGCATCTTTAGACTTATTCGCTACTATTCCCAAAACAGGAGTGCCAGAAACCTGAATCTCTTCTAGTGCTTGTTGGAAAACAGTACGTTTCAGCTTACCTAATCCAGCAACTAAGATGACTCCATTGGTATTAGCAGATAGCAAATTAGCATCTGCAAACCCTACAAGCGGTGGTGTGTCATAAATCACCAGATCAAATGCACCTTGCAAGTTGTCCATTAAATCTTGCATTTTCTGCGATGCGAGTAATCTAACTGGATCTGGTGGGATCGGTCCAGCCGTTAAGACAAACAAGTTTTCCTCGATTGGCGATTGCTCAATCACATTCCGCCAATCAAGATCAGCAGAAATAACATCGGTCAGTCCCTGGATATTCATTAACCCTACACGTTG
>JAJPJF010000009.1 GCA_021324415.1 Nostocales cyanobacterium Centralia_MAG_434 | reverse complement strand
TCAACCACAGAAGGCGTGGGAGCCGATATCAAGGGAAAGGGCAGGCTTCATTAAAACTAATTAATCAGAACACCAAACAAACCAACATTTCAAGCCTGCCCTTTCCCAAAGGCAAAATTCCAAACCCTTTTTCTCGGCATCGGCTCCCGAGAGAGATCAACTTTCAAAGGCTGGACATTTATCTTTTTGGATCTCCCTTATGGATCTCCCGAAGAAGTGGCTTACTCTATATAAGCCAGAATTATCAATCGTCTTCTGTAGAGAATTTTTCGGTGCTGGAATGATAAGTAATACTTAACTGAGGTCAGTTGTCGGGAAGTTGTTCACGAAATCATCGGCTTTTGGGACAATTGGTAGTGTCCATTTTTCACCGCCTTAACCGGACACTAGCTCCCGCATAAATGACGACACAGCCGCCCAAACGTAAACCGAATAAGCACTACAGGTCTAGAGAATACCTTACACCATCTGAGGTGCGATCTCTTCTCGATGCGGCTTTGTCTCGCAAGTCTCGTTATGCTCATCGTGACTACACGCTGATGCTAATGATGTTTCGCCACGGACTAAGGGTCGGTGAAGCTGTCGGTCTAGCATGTGGTTTACGCTGGGATGCGGTGATGTGGGGCGAACGTCAAATTTTCATCACCAGAGAGAAAGGCAGTGACTCTGGGGTTCATCCCCTCAGAGATGATGAAATAACTTTGCTTAAGTCCCTTAAAGAACAATTCCCTGATAGCAAATATATTTTCGTTTCTGAGCGTGGTGAGGTCATGTCTACTGATGCAGTGCGGAAGCTAATCGGGCGTCTGGCTGTACAGGCAGGGCTTGATATCAAAGTTCACTGCCACATGATGCGCCATGCCTGCGGTTATTATCTGGTGAATCAAGGTCACAGCACTAGAGAAATTCAAGACTTTTTGGGACACCGTGATATCAAACACACTGAAAAATATACCAAGCTCAATGCTAGACGTTTCTTGAATTTTGATTGGGGAGATTTGTGATCCTATCCTGCTTAGCTATTACGCAGTTAGTAATTAGTAAAGCACTTAAGGCGTAATAAAATGTCCAACAGCGCAAGAGCCTGAAAGGCTGGGCCCCTACACTATCAACGTATCTGCACAACAATCCTTCGAGTACGGTTGGACATTTTATTTTTTGGCTCTCCCTAAGTCAAATGATGGCACTGACGAGATTTAAGCCAAGGAAATAGTATGCAATGGTAACGAGTTAATGATTGACATTTTCTACTTTTTGCATACCATTCCTGACTACGGATATACGAGCGATATTCGTTAAAGTGTCCCATGAGCACTATTTAAATTCCTGTTCTAAATAATCAATGAAGTCTGAGACAACTTTTCTATCTTCACTGCGTTTAACCTCAAACACCGTCTCATAGGCTTGAGTTTTATGAACGCTACCATCTGCTTTTTTTGGTAAATCTGCCCAAAGTTGGACAAGACCCTGATATGAGAGTTTTTGGAACTTTTTCGGGAGTTTGGACAATTGTCCAAAAGCGTCCAATTGCTTATCAGAAAAGGATTCTGAAATTGGACAGGTTTGGACATCGTTGGACATAGCGTCCAAACTAACGTCCAAAATGTCCAAATTATTGTCTAAACTGTTCAACTCTTGCGCTGTATGGCTTTCGTCTTTGATTTTCTGATAAGAATACAATGTAGCGTCTAACTTTTGTGGACAAAGGATTTCTTTATTCCATTTGTAATAGTTTGGTGGTGGAAGTATGCCAAAAAAGGAATTACCTTGTGAGGAACAATACAACCCTGTAAACTTCAATTCTGGTTGAGTTGGTAGTTCTTTCTGGATGAGTTCATATTGCTGGTTTATCTTGTCTACCTCAAATTCATTTACCTTGTATTTGGTGCAATTCTTGGCAGAGTTCCCTAATGCAATGTATGAGCAGTTATCCAAGTCAGTCTTCATGATGCCAAAAGCACCCGGTTGTAGGTTTTGACCAGCAATAAGAGATTTGACCTTCAAAGAGCGCCCTGTTTGCCAGATGAATAACAACAACTTCTTAGCAAATTCAGTCTTGTAATTCTCTAGCTCAATTCTCATGTACTGGCTAAAGTAGAAGAGGCGCTCGCCTAAGAGTGTTTCCGCAAATCTCCCCAACACATCATCTAGATCCGCGTCGCTTACTTTCCTCCATCTGGTAAACACAAGGTTGATTTCATCAATGAAAAATAGAATAGGGTCAAATTCCGGAAATGGCTTGTTAGTTAAATAGGCTTGCTCGTTAGAATGAATCCGGTATTGAATTTCTAGCGCTGCTTCCAATAAACCAAAGATGGAATTCTGAACACCTAGCCAGTTGACCGCCGGAAAAATGTTTCGGGTGTCCTCATCCATCTTTGGGATTGTGGTTCTCATGGCTGGTGCTCCTCCCAATTCTTGGATCATCCCGCCAATGATGTTACTGATAGCTGTCGTTTTTCCTTGTCCAGTACTACCCCATAACCCAACGTGGTATGAATCCCTAACAAACTGGATAAGCTTGTCTGCTGGTTGTAAAAAGTCCTTAACGCTCTTAGTGGCTTTTTCCC
>JAJPJF010000246.1 GCA_021324415.1 Nostocales cyanobacterium Centralia_MAG_434 | reverse complement strand
GGAAAGATTAATAATATTGCTTTGTTGATTCCACCTTCTCGATCTCGTGGTTCTAACTCAAGGAAAACATCTCGATAGCGTAGAACAATTTCTTCAACCTGCTGCGGCTCTAGATTCTTTGCACGAATAAGTGCTAGCTGAATGCTATTTAACTTGAGTGCATGAGGTATAAAAGGGCAAACAGGACCAGATCTACCTAAATCAGAAGAAGGTTGTGCTAAAAAATTCTTAACCCATTCCCTAATTTCAATCAAATAGGGAAGGTCTTGTTGGATTTGATCAATGTCAATAGGTGTGTAGAGTTGCATTGCTCCGCTCTAATTTAAGTTGTGAAACCTGACAAATGCTTAAAATCGCAAACAAAATTGCCAATATAAAACGAGGCAAGCTCCTGTCTAGCATGCAAAAGTTAGATGCACTAAATAGTAGCTCTCTTACATAGATTTATATAGATAAAAATCTATATAAAAGAAAGTAGAAAAAACATGACATTACAATCTTTAAGTTGATGAATTTAAGTTCACATAAATCTTATATAAGATTTATCCTACTTAAGTAACTTACTGTCTAGTTAAAATAAAATCAGGAAAAATTTTTCAGAAT
Source organism: Nostocales cyanobacterium Centralia_MAG_434 (assembly GCA_021324415.1). Taxonomy (GTDB): domain Bacteria; phylum Cyanobacteriota; class Cyanobacteriia; order Cyanobacteriales; family Nostocaceae; genus JAJPJF01. Next base: position 10,793 of record JAJPJF010000246.1, on the reverse strand, counting down.
AAATCCCCACTCTTTTTTCTAATGAAAAATAGGTAGTTGCTTGCTGGATATTTAAATTACTAGGAGTAATATTACGTTCTTCATCTCAAAGAAATTATAAAGTTTATGCTTAATTACTTATTTTTTAATTAAAGTTTTTGCTAGAGAAAAATTACAATCTTGGATTACCTAGAATATATCGATAGTATGTATCGATGTATATTATTAGTTATATATTTAACTACGATGAGTGATAAAAACTCTGTGATCGCCTGACGTTAGCAAAGATCTGTACCACGTCATAGTATCAAAGTATTTTTTATTTCCAAAGGATATCTAGTGCCATCAAAAACTAGGTGAGAAGGTCCAGAGATTTGGCAAACAGGAGGACAAGGAAGACAAGGAGGACAAGGAGGACAAGAGAAGGGAGAGGATTTGTATCTAGAATTTTTTAGGTTTTGTCAAAAGAATATAGTAATCCTAATGATTTAGGAGGGTAGAGAAACCCGGTTTGTTGAATAAATCGGGTTTCTGGGGATTAGGATTTCCATAAATCAAATAAGACTGCTATAGTGTAAACTCTGCGCTTAGAGATATGTCTCAGCTAATCGAAATATAAGGGCGTTACGATAGCAATTGTTCATAATCCTTCGGTGTATCAATGTCAATATTTCCCTGAGGAAAAGGAATAGAAAACACTTGGTCTAGATGATTATGAATAACTTTTTTGGCTCCTGCGTTCTCTTTCAAGGTAGTAAGTTCTGAAAAAAATCTTTCACTAAATAGAGCTGGTACGCCTAGTGTGCCTGCATACTCGCTAGCAATAATAGCTTTTTTTGTTGAATGATATGCGTTAACAAGTTGATTAATAACTTGTGTAGAAAGAAATGGTTGGTCGCAAAGAATAATAACGACTGCTTCAATTTTTTGAGAAAGACTATTCAGGAATTGAATTCCGCTATTGATTGAAGAGCTCATTCCACAAGCCCAATTTAAATTTTCAACGATGTTAACAGGAAGTTGATTGACTTGGGAACGAATTTGTTCTGCGTTGGCTCCAAGTACAACTACCACAGGCTCACAAACTGAAGCGATCGCCATCTCTGCGGCAGATTGTACAAAACTTCGTCCTTGATAGAGCAACAGTTGTTTTGGTCTACCCATTCGAGTTGATGCACCTGCAGCGAGAATAATAATAGCTATGTTTGAGCGTTGAGTTTGTATTTGCTCAGTGGTCATAACAAATGATCCTAATAAAGAAGACGGGACTATTTGACTCTAAAAAGTATTCTTCACCACCGCACTACTACCCCGCTTCACCAAAAAAGGTGATACAACTCGGTTTTCTATTGTTTTTTCCTCTAACAAATCGAGTAACATCTGCATGGCAGAACGGCCAATTTCTAGCATTGGTTGGCACACTGTCGTGAGTGACGGTGTAACATAACGGGAAAGAGCAATCCCATCAAATCCAACCAAACTTAAATCCTGTGGAATTGAAATACCTAGCTCATGACAAGCCAAGAGCACGCCAATTGCTATCATATCATTGTAACAAAAAATACCAGTTATCTCAGTATTTAATAGTTTAGGTAACATCTTTTGCCCGGTATCAACATCGTTGATTCTTGTCTGCTCTTCAACATTAATTGCCACCCATTCAGGAACTTGTGGTAACCCAGCTTTACTCAGAGTTATTTGATATCCTTCTAGGCGCTGCTGGTTTGATTTGCTGCGATCACCTACACCTAGATAACCAATAGAAGTGTGTCCAAGACTTATTAGATGTTCCACAGCCAATGTGGCACCTAAATAGTCATTGATTGCCACTGAGTGAAATATTTCGGGTTGATCTTTAGTTTGGCTATTAATAAGAACTGTTGGTACAGTGATTTGCTCTACTTGTTTGGTGTTGTGTTTACTAATTCGCGAGTCAGTTAATAAGATACCATCTACTCTCCGGCGATGAAAATTATCAATAGCTGCTATTTCCTGATCAAAATCTCGGTGTGAAGCACTCAATAAAACACTCAAACCAGCTGTTCTGGCTACCTGTTCGATTCCTTCTACCACCTCAGCGTAAAAGGGATCTGCTATTGAAGTGACTACTACCCCAATAGTATTAGTGCGTTGAGTTTGTAAACTTTGAGCAATAGCATTAGGCACATATCTCATCTCCCTCGCTAGTTGTTTAATTTCCGCTCGCACCTTAGGGCTAATGAGAGGGCTATCTCGTAAAGCACGCGATACCGTGGAATGAGAAACGCCTGCTCTTCGAGCAATATCTGCAATTGAGATTTTTCGTTTACTCATTTTTAATACATTTGTATATTGTGTTATGCAAATAAACTTAACATATGTTTTATGCACACGTGTGCAAAAATAAAAACAATAAATTATGCATACGAATGCATAACAATAAATGAATGTAAAAAAGATTACAATTGCAGCAAGTATACTGAGTATTATCAGTGATACTCTTGTTGGCTGCACAAATAATTCTTCCAATAGCAACATTGCTCCTAACACTGATACAAACACCGTCATCTACACAAGCACACAGAGTAACAATGGCAATTACAATGTCAAATTACGGTCTTTGCCATCAACGATCTGAGTGGCGTGGGAGTAGACCTCGCTGCCAGCCAAGCAAAACGCAAAGACTTTTTCATTGTGGGAGTTGAAAGTAAAAAATATTTCCATCACAAGAGATTATAACTATGTCCCCCACTACTACTCGTCGTCAAGCCAACACATATTATGTCATTCTGATTGCTGGTGCTGCTGCGCTTGGCGGTTTTTTGTTCGGTTTTGATACAGCAGTCATCAACGGTGCGGTTTTGGCTCTCTCCAAAGCTTTTAAAGCAAGTAGTTGGTTGACTGGCTTTGCTGTGTCCTTAGCATTGTTAGGATCTGCCGTAGGAGCCTTTTTTGCTGGACAGATTGCAGACCGTTATGGTCGAGTCAAGGCAATGATCGTCGCTTCTGGGTTATTCACGCTCAGTGCCATTGGGTCGGGGATGGCTTTCACGATCTGGGATTTTATCTTTTGGCGATTATTGGGTGGGATTGCTGTCGGTACTGCCAGCGTTATCGCACCAGCTTACATTGCAGAATGTTCTCCCTCCCAATTGCGCGGAAGGTTAGGCTCTCTCCAGCAACTAGCGATTGTGGTAGGAATTTTCATTGCCCTATTGAGCGACTACTTTATCGCCGTGTCAGCAGGTTCAGCAGAGTCACCATTTCTATTTGGAATTCCGGCTTGGCGCTGGATGTTTTGGACATCAGCTCCTCCAGCCTTGTTTTATGGGATGGCGGCTTTAACAATTCCTGAATCTCCTCGTTACTTAGTTGCTCAAGGACGGGAACCAGAAGCTGCTAACGTTTTGAGCAAGATTTTGGGGGGTAATGTGCTGGCAAAAATCGAAGAAATTCGACAAACAGTGCTTCGAGAGCGTCCGCCTCAGCTGTCTGACCTCTTGGGAAGAAACGGCAGACTTCTACCCATTGTTTGGATAGGAATAGGCTTATCTGTTTTACAGCAGTTTGTTGGGATTAATGTAATCTTCTACTACAGCAGTGTTTTGTGGCGGGCCGTTGGGTTCTCAGAAAAAAATTCCCTAACAATCACAGTCATCACAGGAGCTGTAAACATTATTACTACACTCATTGCGATCGCCTTTGTGGATAAATTCGGTCGCAAGCCCCTGTTGATTCTAGGATCAATTGGCATGACTTTGACATTGGGGACAATGGCTTCTATTTTTGGGCATGCTCAACTTGATGCCGCTGGCAATCCTACCCTCAGTGGTTCAGCTGGCATTATAGCTCTGATAACGGCCAACCTCTATGTATTTTGCTTTGGTTTCTCCTGGGGTCCAGTGACTTGGGTTTTGTTAGGAGAGATGTTTAATAATAGAATTCGCGCTGCTGCACTTTCTGTGGCTGCTGCGATGCAATGGGTTGCAAATTTCGTCGTTTCCACAACATTTCCTCCCATACTGCAATATTTTGGACTAGGTACTGCCTACGGTCTCTATACAATCGCGGCAGCCATATCCTTATTTTTCGTGTTCTTTTTTATTCGAGAAACAAAAGGAATAGAACTGGAAAACATGTAATTATGCTGAAAAAACAGATGTTTTTCTTTTGAAAAACTGCCAAATTCTCTGCATGGCAACTATGAGAAAACCAATCACGATCATGCCTGCAACCACTGGTAAAGCGATCGCCAGTACAGAAAGTGCGATTGCACTAACTAACTCAATAGTTGACAAGACTGGATTAGTTAATCCTCCGGAAATACCCGTAGACGTTATCCGTAAGATATTCATCAATCCCTTGGTTAATCCTGCTGTTCCACCACCTGCTATTAAAGCTAGTGTCCATTGTGCAACTGGATTCATCTCAGGAGCAAAGGATGCTGTGACTATTGTCCCTGCAAGAAATGCAGCGGGTGTAGCAACAGTGTCCAGCAAATGGTCTAACCAAGGGATGTAGTATCCAATAACCTCAAGTAAACAAGCTACTGCTAATACCGCTAAGGCTTGAGGAGATTCTAGCCAATCAAAGTTAGTTGGTAAATTTATATGTCCAAAAACCGAAGCCACACTCAACGCTAGCAGTGGGACAAAGACTCTAAAACCAGCCGCTGCGCTCAAGCTGATGCCAAGTAGAAATTCAATCAATGTATCTAGATTGAATAAAGTATGTAGGTCAATAGTGGAACTCAACTTGTCCTCCTTACTCCAGAACAGTCAATTGATACCGACCAGAGTGAACTCTCACAATTCTTTTGAGGTAAGACTTGCTCGGGCAGTATTTCTAACAATTTGTGATTTTGCTCTATCTCAACTCAATATTTTAGCTAACAGACTCTGTTTTTTGGCTACGCCTATATGAATATACTTCATCACTTTTAATCTCAGCATAATGGTGCTTGATAACAGATAAAGCTGAATGTTGTAATGCGAATTGTACTTTTTTGTAAGTGAATCCTTTTTGGCTCTACAGCAAATTAAAGTCATGAACAATACATTATTTGATAAAATCTTCCGTGACAGCAATGGCGAAATTGTGATAGCTCAGCCGCCAAACCTACCGATTATTGTGTGGCTAACAGCTAGTTTGCTCAAATTCATTTTTCCCTCTGGCGCAATCAATGTAGGGTTAGATGTAGTGGCTTTTGGATCTTTATTTACTTGGGCGTGGTTGGAATTATTTCAAGGCGTTAATTATTTTCGTAGAACGCTAGGCTTAGTCGTGCTTATTGCCGTAATTGCATCAAGAACTGTTGGTCTTAATGCACTTGGCTCCTTCGGTTTTTGATGAGAGAAGCGGAATCTCTTAGAATCCTTCTTAAAACTTAAGCCTTATTCCTAAGAGCGTCAGGAATGATTGCTGCATACTGCTGGGAAGTTAGAGTTGCTTCTTGAATATCGACTCGTTTCGGTACAACTTTCAGTTGATAAAGAAGATCTGCAACCTTTTGTTGAGCATGAATGACCTCTTCAGTGATTGGTCTCATGTCATATTTTCTTCTTGTCAACGTCAACTCCATTGTGTCCACATCAGTCTTGACTTTTGGCGCGAGGATTTCAGCAGCAGCTCGCCTATTTTTGTTTCCCCATTGTCCAACTTGGTAGTATTCTTCCAAAATTGCTTTCAGGAGTTCAGCGTTATTAGTTGCAAAATCTCGGGAAGCTAAGTAATAGCCTCCTGGTGTATTGATTCCTTGAGCGTTTCGCAAGATACGGATACTGCCTTCTCGTTGGAGTTTGATAAGATTAGGATCTCCATCTGCTAAGGCATCAACTTTCCTATTCAAAAACGCTGCCCGTCCATCTGCAATAGGCAGGTTGACAGAATTAATATCATTGATTGTCAGCCCTACCTCTTCCAATGCTTTCACGACAAAATAGGTTTGCGCTGTCCCCCTAGAATAGGCAACTTTTTTACCTTTAAGATCTGCCAACGTTTTGATTGGAGAATCCTTTGGTACGATAATCGCTGATCCTTCTCCCGTACCTGGGGGGGTGTTAACCACATAAACCAGATTAGTACCAGCAGCTTGGGCAAAAATGGGTGGTGTTTCGCCAGCAGGTCCCAAGTCAATGCTACCCACATTTAAGGCTTCCAACAGTGGTGGGCCAGAGACAAATTGGGACCAAGTCACACCTACACCCTGAGGTGCTAATCGTTTTTCGATCGCGCCTTTCTCGTGGGTTAGGTCTCCCGAAACTTGATAGCCAAGTCGAACGAGTTTGGTACTGGTACCGCCTTTATTATCACTGGTGCCGTTATTGCTTGATTTGTTGTTTATGGCACAGCTTACGAGGGTTGTAAAAGACGCAAATCCGTAGAAGGCGTAAAGTAATTCACGTCTCGATATCATGTACTTCCCGTTATTTAGTTTAAAAATAGTTTTTAACCCCATACTCTATACTACTTAAAATCGATAAATTAGCAGTAGTATACATTTATTTTACTAGTTTTGTGAAGAGTTAATAGAATAGAAAGCTAAAACCCCCGTAAGCGCTGCACTAAATACCATTAGCACAAATTCAAGTAGCCTCAAAGCTGAGTTTTCCTACTCAAGGCTATGAGCAACATCTGCAGAAACGGAGAACTTGTAAGTCTGACCATGGCTTAAGTATCTTATTTTATGCTCAAGTCCTGCTGCTGCAATTGCCTTCATAAAGTCCTCAAGAGGAGACTTAAAAACTGTGTAATCGTTATAGTGAATGGGGATGGCGGTATGGGGAGCAATAATTTGTACTGCCTGCACCCCTTGCCTAGCATCCATAGTTAAAAGAATACCAAACACTTTGGTTCCGCCCAAGTGCAGTAAAGCCAAGTCAATGTCAGGATACCTTTTAGGAATTTCCTTTAACTGTTCATACACAAGCGTATCGCCAGTAATATAGAGGCGAAATATGGTTTGTTGTGCATGATTTTGGAACTCTAGCATACTTCCCATAACAGGTGGAAGTAAGGCATTAATAACACCAGGACCATGCCTGCCAGGCATTGAGCTAATGCGGAGTAAACTATCACCCTTAACAACAGTCAATGTTTCCCAAGTTTCAAGGGCTTGTGTCGCTTTGAAGCCTTTCTTTTGCAGATGATCTGCTGCGTGAGGTGTTGTGACGATTGGTAGATTTTTGTCGAGTTTTTGTTCTACTACCCGGTCAAAATGATCCTCATGCATATGCGACAGCACAACTAAATCAATAGGGGGTAAGTCCTCTATTTCCATTGCAGGATTGGTCCGGCGAGCCGAGCGAATGCCATAATGCAGATGTACGTGCTCTCCTTGATGTAGAAAGTTTGGGTCCGTGAGAATGATGAATCCTGCATAGCGTAAAAGTACAGTTGCAGTACCAACAAAGAAGATTTCACCTGATGCAAAATCTGTAAAGCCATCATTCGTAGGTAGGACAAGTTTTCTTACTTCGTTCATAACACACCTATAATATTTTGCGATATATTTTTAGCTACTTTTCTCCTGCTTCTCTACTAACCTCAGTATTTTTGATCGTTCATCTACCAACAGATGTATTACTTACATGCCCGAAATCTCTCAAGTGCAGTAATTTGTATCTAAAAAGTTCAGTCAAGATGATAATATGACTAAAAAGTTATTTAGTTAATAAAATAGAGGCTTGAAGATGACCTGTATCCTCCATCCGTTGCGGATTGGCAAAAATATTGCTCGCTATCCCATTGTTCAAGGTGCAATGGCCGTGCGAGTGTCTGGTGCAAATCTAGCTGGATCTGTTGCCAATGCTGGAGGTGTAGGTGTGCTCGCCTCCTTTGGACTGGGTTTAGATTCTCCTTACTTTAATCAACGCAAACGGGGGAGTTTTTTTGCAGCTAATCGCCTTGCTTTAATAGATGAACTAGCAAAAACCCGCACAATCAGCCCGGATGGAGTCGTTGGAGTTAATATTCTTGTTGCTACCAAAGATTACCCTGTGTTAGCTCAAGCAGCCGCTGCACATGGAGCTAATCTCATCATTACTGGTGCAGGATTACCTCTAACCTTACCAGAATATACAGCAGATTATCCTGATGTAGCACTAGTGCCTAGTGTAGCCAATGTCCAAGCGGCTCAGTTCATTTGTCACACTTGGCAAAATAAGTATCATCGTCTACCTGATGCTTTGATTATTGAAAATTGTCAGAAGGTCGGTGGACATTTTACACAATGCGAACACGTTAATTCTCCAGGCTTTTCAATTGAATCTGTGATTTCTCAGATGCGGAACTATTTAGAACACAAAATAGGTGTGCTCATTCCGCTAATCGTTACAGGAGGGATTTGGGATCGAAGCGATATTGATCACATGTTGGCAATTGGGGCAGATGGTGTACAAATTGGTACCCGCTTCATTACCACAGCAGAATGTGATGCCAACTGGCGTTATAAAGATTGTCACCTCAAAGCCTGTCCAGAAGATATTGTCACTGTACCCAGTCCTGTAGGAAAACCCAGCCGTGCTTTACGTAATCTATTTGCAGACCAGGCAATTGTTGGCTCATCAACACTGGAGAGACGATGTATTGCCAACTGTTTAGAAGAATGCCTATGTCGAGACACAGGAAAAACTTATTGCCTTCTCCAAGCACTCGCCAAAGCTGCACGTGGAGACATAGAACATGGTCTAATTTTTTCTGGATCTAGTGTTAGGTCCACTGAGCGAGTTATGTCTGTTACAGAATTAATGTCAGAATTTACTCAATCTCATGTCTATACGGGTTTAGATTTTGGTAGTAATAAGATAAAGCCAGAGGAGGATGCAGATGTTTTTTCAACCTTATAGTTAGCATGAATTTGTTGATTTAACGGCTCAGGCAATCTTTGACTACCCGGATAGAGTTGAATAACAGAAAAGTAGTGATTATTCAGAAGTCTAGACAAGTGATTTTCAGGAATTACACCCTTTCTAATTTTTTGTCCTGTCATAAAGAAATCTACTTCAAATGATTTTCCAGCCCAGTAACACAGTGCTAGCTCTTCACACATAGCAGGACCAGGTTGCGCCTTAATAAAGGCAATATCATCAGCAACTAATGCCTCTTGATTCTTCAAATTGCTGGGCAGAGTCCAGATATCGTTTAGAGTTTGTGGAATGATTAGTAGAACTGGGAGCAACAGAATTAACATACTCATTGTTTGCACAGATGAGTGTGTCAAAGTTTGTTGATCGGCTAGTGCTGCCAGTTGATGAACTGCGAGACCACTCGTTATTGTAAGACCAATGATGAGATCAAATATGGCATTGTAATCTACACCCTCACCTCCCATAATGAAAATCCCCCAAATCCCAGAAAATAGAACATAAAGGACAATTAAGTTCGTGTAATGATTTCGGCAGGGGATTGTGATAAACGTCAAACCTCCCGCAAGCAAAATCAGTGAAGGAGTCAGCCATCTGGTGAGTTTACTAGGAATCAGTCCAATGTCATATTCACGTGGAGCCGCAAAAATATCATTAAAAAAATTTGAGCCGTACATTAAATAGAACACAAGAAAACAGCTAACTAAAACTATGAGTGAGCCAGCAATCCAGATATAGAAACTCCGACGTTTATACACAAATAGCCAAGTGGTTATAGCAAGAGGCAAGGTAATTAAATTATGCTTAGTTAGTCCGCCAGCAACCATCAACAACACAGTTAGTAATAATGGCAATCTTTCCTGGCCGAAAAACAGGAATATAACAAGCCCAGTTAACATCAGGGCATGGCCTAATAGTTGAGGGTCATTCATTCCTACATATTCAGCATGATAAGCTGTCATATAAGCAACAAACACTAGACCAGAAAAAAATGAGATGATTCTTGCTCTGGTGAACCAATTGACAACTAAACTGATGTTAAGACCAATGATGAGTAGACTAGCCAATGAAAAAATACGCCCTGCAATAATATAATCACCTAGTACATGACCTATGCTGCCTACAATATAAAATGATAAAGGTGGATAATTATTCGATATTAGTGCATTTGGTTCTGGATAAAGACTTCTGTTAAAAGCACGCATGGCATAAAAAGCATTCCAGCCCTCGTTATAATCTCCTGAAATCAGTACAGGAATTTTCAGAAAAGATTTTGTTAGCAATAAGATAGTTGCCGTTGAAAGTAGGACAAGAATAGTAGGAGTACCATACTTTGTATACAACGTTTTCAATAAGTTTTTCATCTTAGTTTATTTGGATGTATCAGCTTGTGCGTAGAAACAACTGGAAAACTACACATTGCAGTATTCAACCCTACATTGCCGGGGGCTGCTAATCCTGCCAACTCAACACGACCACCATATGCGATTAGTCCACCACCATCCAAAGTGACATTTCCACCCACTAACAACAAACTATTTCCATTTGGTACTAATAAACCTGTCACATTATTGCCATTCGGGCTGATACCTGTGGATGCTTGGGAACGGTTAATCATTTCACCTATAGGCAACTGATTAAATAATAATGCTGAAGGATTAACTGTCAGCAAGGCTGGATTATTTGGCACACTTGCACTGAAAGAACCAAGATTATCAAATTGAATTGCATTGGCTGTCGTTGCTACAAACGAGCCGCCAATACTCAAGCTGGCATTTTTGCCAAACACAATCCCACTGGGATTCACAAAAAACAAATTCGCTGTGCCTGACGCTTTGATTATCCCGTCAATATTTGAGACTGATTGTTAGCGCTATTCACAGCATAACCTTTTGTACTATTTCAGATAATCTTCTGTTAATCTTTAGCTTCTATGCTTGGAGGATTGAAAATACAAGAGTTTCTACTTAG
>JAJPJF010000309.1 GCA_021324415.1 Nostocales cyanobacterium Centralia_MAG_434 | reverse complement strand
TTGCGCCATTTCAGCGATCCCCAGATTCGTTAAGAATTGTAAAACCCTCTGACTGTAAGGGTTTCAATGTCATGAAACCTTAAAATGAGAATTGCTGTGTAAATCCAGTGCATTGAGCAATGATCGGACAGTTGTGATTTCTGAGGTACGTTTGTTGGACATTGCTTGGAGTCCAACGGGGAGATCCAAAAAAATAAATATCCAGCCTTATTAAAACGAATACCCGACTGCGCCCATGAGCTAACCACCAAGGCTGGATATTTATTTACTGGTAAGTGCCAACGATCAGTCCACGTTTGGTGCATTACACCGATACCACACTGACAAAATCTTGGTAGGCACTTTTGTAGTCGCGCATGGTGGCATGGATACTTTTGCCGTCAGTTGCAAACCAGTCAGTCTGTGATGATTCGATAAACTGTGCTGCCCATGATGCAACTGATGTAATGATTGCCTTGGATTAATGTATTAGCAATTCTTAATTACTTGCAATATCCGAGAAATGAAAGTCAAGACTTTCCAGCTATAATATATACTTATAATCTGGGAATTTTCGACTTTCAACTCTCTTCAGTCAGATGTAATTTATTAGTTTAACTATGCTTGCATTCACTTACTGAACTAGCCTCCATCATCTAATATTTCCTGGATCTCCATTGACCACGGTATCCCCTTATCTGGTGAAAAAAGATGAATTTTGGAGTTGTTAGAAAACAACTTCAACTTTTGGATAAATTGGGGAATAGCGTTGGTGATATGGTAGTAACTTTCAACGTTATAGCAGATCATGATTAACATCAAAGGGCTGGTATTTATCTGAAAATACCAGTGACAGCTTGATAGTAAAACTCGCATAATCGGAGTACAGGCTTGGTAAAAGCGTCTGTTTATAGCTTCTTCAAGCTGCCTGTACATTAATTCAGTAAGTAACGTTGCTGATTTTGAAGGCAAATCATCTGGATGAAAATTAGATATATTCATAATAAGTAATTGTTAGTTGTTACTTGTTGGATGTTAGTTAGAGCGTTGATGGTTGATAGTTGTTGGGTGGAGCATTGGAGCGTTAGAGCGTTGATAGTTGCTATCCACTATCGACTATCGACTATCTACTAACCAATAACTAATTTGAGTCTTTTCATACATAATTTTGCACCTCTTGATTATAACGTGTCAAACTGTCCAGGTTTTTTTGCAAATTTAATGAGCAGGGGTTGAGTGCAATACTGCCTAAATGAAGTTCATCCTGAAATCTTTTGATTTTGTCACGACAGGTAGTAACATCACCAATAATTGAGTTCTCAAGCAAATAGTCTTCATCAAAACAGCTTTTGGAACCATTAATTGGTTGGAGATGTTGACTGTTGTTGTCACAACTTTCCACTCTAGTTCTGAAAGCTTTCATTCTCTGGCTAAAGTTACGCAAAAAAGGTAATGCCTCACTTACTGCTTCATCGTATGTAGGAGCGACAAAAAAGAAGCGTGCTAGCATCAGTCTGTCAAAGCCATTAGAATTAATCGCACGATAGTTCGCAACATTGTTCTTGAGCGTATCCATACTAAATGGTGCTCCCCCCATCAAGCCAAAAGAATTGAGAGCAGCAAAAGCGATCGCTTCATCATCACTGGTCGCTAAATATACTGGGATGTGTTTCTGCAAAGGCTTTGGATAAACTGTTACACTTTCGCATTCATAATATTTCCCATGAAACGATACATCAGTGTCATACAGCAATTTATGAATCAACGTCATCGCTTCTAATGTTTTCGGACGGGATTCACTTGTAGGAGTGTCAAAATGCTTATTTTGGTCAGGAAATGGTCCACCCTTGGCAATTCCAAAAGAAAGTCGTCCGTTGTACAGATTATCTAATGTGGCAATGCTTTCTGCAACGATAATTGGGTTGTGAAATGCCAGCAATACTGCTGCTGAACCTAATCGAATTGTAGAAGTTACACCCGCTAAATGTGCCATCAATACCAAAATAGATGGACTGACACTGAAATCGCTAAAATGATGTTGTGTTAGGCACTTACCAGTAATAAAATGTTCCACCTTTGTTGTTGATCTGTCGGCGCAGTAGGTTATTCGTGGTAATAAGGTGGAACATTTTATTTTTTGGATCTCCCTTACCCAAGCTTCTTCAAAGCCTAAGCTTTCTGCACGTCTGACTAATGCAACTTGCTGAAGAATTGCACGACGAGCATCTCGATGATGATTTTTGTAGTTGCAAAAAATTCCAGTTTTTATAGTAAGTGTTCCTGTTTTTGTGTTAACATCCAGTGCAGTTCTAACCACAAGCGGGGATGAGCATCCTTTAACTTAGATTGGGGATCTCGCAGCAAGCGACTAGCATTAATGCAAACAACTTCAGCTAGTCCCAGATATTGTGCTACATCTTTGAGTTGATGTTTTTGCTCTTTGAAAACAGCAATCATACTATCAGGACAATAAATCCCGATGTATGGTAGAGAGCGAACGCAATCTTCTCTCAAAGAAGATTGGATGACTTTGATATAGCAGTAACGTAAGCACTCACCCAATTGTGGAAAAGAGTGATTAACAATTATTGTGAATTGTTGCACTAAGTCTGATTCAGTAATCATTTCAACCTCTATTTATGTGTGACTGGGTACTGGAAATTTGGTCAGATTCCCAACTTCTTAAATAAGTCGGCAATTTTGCAACCCCCTCATATTAAAATTGTTACAATTTCTGAGGTTTATATATAGGAATTAAAAATATCTAATCTCATCTATAGGGCTTTGTGGTAAGGGAGATCCAAAAAATAAAATGTTCCACCTTATTACCACGAATTACCTATTGTGCCGACAGATCAACAACAAAGGTGGAACATTTTATTACTGGTAAGTGCCTAATCGTACAAAAAGGTTGGCAAGGTATTTTTTTATTAATGCCGATTTCTGTATCTTCAAAGACTATGAAATGCTGTATTAACTCTCTTATACGCCGTTTGTCAAAAACGCCTTGAATCAGCATCTCTAACTCAGTTGCGCCCGAGTCGGGAAAGTCTTCGCCCTCCGGGTTCGGCAGTTTGCTTATGCCGGGAAACCCGTCCACCGCAACTGCCTCACCATCAATTGTGCACCAGGGTAAAAACTCTTGTAAATCTGAGGTTAATGTACCGATTCGCGCTCGATTTCCGTAAGTAATGACTAAGAATGTATTGTAACAAAAGAGCTTTGGTATCTGTTTAATACAGGTTTGAAGTCGTTCATAAGCTGCTTGAAGTGTAGATTGTTCATTACTTGGATGAATCGAGACAATCACTGCTAAAGGTAAACCATTGATGAAAACAACCACATCAGGACAGTGAGCATGACTACCTTCAACAACAGTAAAAGGATGAATAACTAACCAATCATTATTCAGTAGATTATGCGAATCAATTAACCACACTTTGTCATGAACTATTTGTTCATTCAAGAGATATTCAACTTCAATACCATCAGTTAAGAATTTATGAAAACGTCGGTTATTTTCCAGTAGGTTGGAATCTGTGGTAGTAATCTCAGAGATAGCGGCAGCGATCGCTTCATCTGGTATTGTCGGATTAATCCTGTGCAAAGCGCTATGAAGGCGATCGCGCAAAATCACCTCACTATAACTGGTGCGTCCTATGCGATACTTAAGGCACTTACCAGTAATAAAATGTTCCACCTGAGCCTTCGGCACGGCAAAGCCGAACGTTGTTGATCTGTCGGCACAGTAGGGGATTCGTGGTAATAAGGTGGAACATTTTATTTTTTGGATCTCCCTAAGAGAGGCAATGTCTTGTTCTAACAAAACTGTGTAGCCAATGACCTCGAACCAGGTGAGCAAAGATGGTGCTGCAACTGATTGTCTGAAGTCAAAGCGACGGCGAAGCTTTCTTGATATACTACTCGTCACAGTTGCTCTTGTCGGCTGTGTTGGACTCATATCTAGTAAAAGACGTAATTTTGGTGTCAATGCAGAAGCTTACGCGAGTGCTTGCTAACATTGGTTGGTATATTTCCAAAGCGTATACGGCTTGCCATTAACTATCAAAGCTGAAATTACTCCACAAAATTGTATCGGTTGATGCACTTTACCAAAATTGTTGGTAAAAATGTCAAATGATTGAGGATTCCGAGTGTTGGTTTAGTTTTGACGGTGAGGCACTTGCCAGTAATAAAATGAAAGCGCCTTTGTTTGTTGATCTGTCGGCGCAATAGGTTACTCGTGGTAATAAGGCGCTTTCATTTTATTTTTTGGATCTCCCTGAAGAAAAAGTCAGGAAACAGCATTTGCTTTTCCTGGCTCTTGATTTCTGTTTCTCTCCAACAAATAATATCGTTGAACGTAATTTATTTGTATAAGTAGCAAAACTATTGTAATCAGTAGTTTGATTAGTACAGGTGCAAAAATCAGACTTAAACTTAGGAAAAATAAAGCAATCAATACAGCTATCGGTTGCTCTATTTCATCCACGATACTTATACTGATATAAACAGAAAAAATCGCGCTCACCAAAGCAATTAATGAGAATATAAACATGACGATTACTGTTTTAATCTTATTCTGAACTATGAGTTATAAGTAGTAAAAAGAGCATCTATAACTCATAATTACATGCCTCATAACTATCCTTAATGCTTAACTAATGCTTCCTGCTCTAAAAAGAGATTGCCGATATCAAATAAAAGCTGCATAGTACCTCGGTAGCCAACTTTTGTAAAATGACTATGATCTAAACGGTCAAAGATGGGAATCCCTAAACGATAGAGAGGAAGATTTAAACGTTGAGCGATCGCATCCGCATGAGAGTTAGCAATTAGCAAATCAGATCCCGCTGCAAGTTGCTCAAAGTCCTCCAAATCCCCGATAGTGACGCTGACTATCGGAAGTTTTTCCAGCAATGGAGAGCGTGTTGTAGTCACTGCTGCGTGAATATGAACTCCCATCGATTGCAGAAAATGAACTGTTGACCAAAGTAAATCTGGTTCCAACGCTAGAGAAACTCGCTTGCAGCCAAACAAAAAGTGATTATCCAGCATCGCATTTTGCAACAAAGAGCGTTGGTGGCGATATTTTTCTGGTATACTGTCGCCACTAATATCCGCCAATGCTTGCAAGAATTTGTCTACTGCTGATAGTCCTGTCAGTTCACCAAATACCTCATAAGGTATGCTGAAGCTCTTTTCCAAAATTTGCGCGGCAGAGCGCATACTTTCACCTAACACCAAAGTGAAGGCAGAACTGCCCATTGAGCGCAATTGTTGTACATTTGTGCCCGATCGCGTTATGGCATTAGATGAATCTTCTATATGACCATCAAGCGAACCAGAAAGGTCAGGCACAACAATGGGAACAAGTCCAAAGTCAGTAACAATCTCTTTGATTTGCTGTACATCCCCAGGATTGAAAGCAGAACTTGCTAAAATTGTGATTTGTCTCGGACAGGCATTTAGCTCATCACTTTTTTGGGGAATTTCCCTAACTATACTCTCCACCGCAGCAGCAAAGCCATCTTGCAATGCACCTTTAAAATCAATACCCGTGAATAAAATTATCAAGCAGCTTCTGGGACAACGATTTCTAAGTCTTTTTTGAAGTCTCTAATTTCAGACTTATGGGAGGAATTTTTTCGTTTAAATTT
>JAJPJF010000082.1 GCA_021324415.1 Nostocales cyanobacterium Centralia_MAG_434 | reverse complement strand
GCAGGGATTTTTGCATCAGGCTCTGTAGAACATTTTTCCCTCAGCGATTGGCATCGGGTTATAGACACAAATTTATGGGGATATATTCACACAATTCATGCTCTTCTGCCTCATTTTCTCCAAAGAAAAACTGGAACTATTGTTAACGTGAGTTCTATCGGTGGTAAAGTTCCTACTCCCTATCTGGTACCTTACTGTACCAGTAAGTTTGGTGTTACAGGTCTGACTGAAGCACTACATGCAGAATTAAAGCCTAAAGGGATTCATGTCTGTGGGATCTATCCAAACTTGATCAAGAGTGATTTTATGGAACGAGCCATTTTGCGAGGCAAGGATGAGCAAGATATCCAACATAGGCGTGATCAGTTTAATGATTTTTTGAAGAATCCCATTGTCGAGAAGCCTGAAGATGTTGCACATGCCATTTGGGATGCTGTTATGTATCAAAAATCTGAGGTGATGGTTGGTTCAGCCAAGGTGTCACAGGCACTGAATCAGTTGTTTCCTGGGTTGACGCAGTGGGTTTCACGGCAGACTTTGAAAAATTAGGGCAATGAAAAGGGAGCGCGATCTAGCTCCCTTTTTATTGATTTACGAGGAGATGAAAATTTTAAGAAGCTTTATAAAGTAGGGAAGACACTGGGTAAAAGGTCTTCCCTTAAATATTAATTTTTCGTGAAGACCAACAGTTTTAAGACTTCCTTAATAAAGCTATAGCCTTTGCTTAAAGTCATATCAGTAATATCTCAATGGTTTCAAAAAGTTACAAGTACTTTCCGAATCTAGTACAACTACGGTTATCTAACGATGAAATGGAAAGAACCCTTCGCTGGGTTGTTGAATACATCAGCTACAGTGGGTGTTTTTAACGAGGTAGCACCAAGTACAATAGGAATCCTCTGGTTTGGAAGATTGAAAAAACTTGCTGTTATTTTCGTAAGTGCACTCGCTGCCATCATCTTGGGCAGTAAACTGTTTCCTATTACTCCCATAGTGGCTCAGTCACCAAAGCCACACAACGCCATCATATTTGTAGCTGATGGTTTGCGTCCTAGCTCTGTCAGTGAAACTGAGACTCCAGCATTGTATAGTGTTGGTCATACAGGGGTGAGTTTTGCTAATAGTCATTCCTTGTTTCCAACTTTCACCACCGCTAATGGTTCTGCGATCGCTACAGGGCATTATCTAGGCGACACAGGAGACTTCAGTAATACAATTTATGCTGGTTTTCCTGTTCCCAATGCGGGCAATAGTGTGACTCCCTTCTTGGAGAGTGATCCAGTCTTAGCTGACGTGGACGAGCACTATAGTGATAATTATTTGAATGAAGAAACGCTATTAGCTGCAGCTCGGGAAGCAGGATATAGTACGGCAGCTATTGGAAAGGTTGGACCTGTTTTAATTCAGGATGTCTCTCAAGGTAATCGAGTTTCAGACACTGTTCCTCCACCAACCACAATCGTCATTGATGATTCCACTGGCAAAACTGGTGGTGTCCCACTGAGTTCTGAGGTCTCTTCAGCATTAGCTGACGCAGGGTTACTCACAGTAGCACCAACTCGCTCCAATAATGTACCAACAACTGATGCTGACCAATCAGGTAGCAATGGTTTTTCAGGTACCAATACAACTCCTGGAACTAAGGCTGCTAACATCACTCAGCAACAATACTTCGTTGATAGCCTAACAAAAGTAGTTCTCCCCTTGTTTAAAAGTAAAGGTAAACCTTTTACTATCGTCTATTGGTCGCGAGATCCAGATGGCACTCAACACAACCAAGGGGATAGCCTGAATTCTCTCGTTCCAGGAATTAATGGTCCTACTGCTAAAGCAGGCGTTAAGAATGCTGATAACAACTTGGCTCAGATTTTAACAGCCTTACATGACCTAGGGCTAGATACAACAACAGATGTTTTCGTGACTGCAGATCACGGTTTTAGTACTATCAGTAAGGAGAGTGCAACTAGTTATGCTGCAACTCTCTCTTATCCAAGTGTCAATCAGGGATTTTTGCCTGTAGGCTTCCTTGCTATTGACCTTGCTAAAGGTTTAGATCTACCACTATACGACCCAGATCAGAAAAACCAATTAGTCACTCCAGGTTCAGGCACAATCCCCCGTCCACAGTCTGGTGACGGATTGATTGGCAACGATCCCAATAATCCTGACGTTGTTGTTGCAGCTAATGGTGGGTCAGATTTGATTTACCTGCCTGGTGATGGTGACAGAAAGGCTTTAGCTAAGCGCATTGTGCGTTTGCTCTTACAACAAGATTACGTCAGTGGTTTATTTGTAGACGAATCTTTAGGGTCCATCCCAGGTACACTGCCTTTAAGCGCAATCAATTTGCAGGGATCATCTCTGACCCCAACTCCAGCGATCGCTGTTAACTTTCGTTCCTTCTCTACCGGATGTGACAATCCTCTAGCCTGCAGTGTAGAAGTTGCTGATACTGGTCTCCAGCAAGGACAAGGTATGCATGGCACTTTTAGTCGTGCTGATACCTTCAACTACATGGCAGCAGCAGGTCCTGACTTTAAACAAGGTTATGTGGACAAGGCTCCGGTGAGTAACGTAGATGTTCCCGTAACGATCGCTGAAATTCTTGGTCTCAATCCTCCAGTTCCTGACAGCAAAGGAATTTTAATTGGTCGTGTTATCAAGGAGGCTCTTGTAGGAAGACCAGACAAAGTCCGCTACTTGACTAAGAGCATTACATCTCAACCAGCACATAACGGCCTAAGGACAATTCTTAAATACCAAGAAGTGAATAAAACTAGATACTTTGACGTAGCCGGTTTTCCTGGCCGAAGTATCGGTTTATAAGACTTACCACTCACTAGCTTAAGGAACAACACTAAATGTCCTGGCATTTGGTGTTTTTTTCTTCACTTGTAAAGTTAACTACACCACAACAACAAAAGCTATTCCCCCACTCCCCACTGGTTCGGTTGTAATACACCAAGGTAAACTCAATAAGAAATCCAGTCTCTGTGGCAAAACTCCTATTCCTTTGTTGAGCATGGTACTTACATAATGGCGTCGATTCAGGAACACTCTAACTTTCATTCTCCGGCTATTGGTCCTAGTTGCAAATGTTCTCATCCTAATAAGCTAGGATCTGTTGTCAAAAGGCAGAAAACACAGACCTTGTTGATAACACTAGGGTTACTAGGTAGCTTTTTTCTCGCTGAATTAAGTATAAGTATCTGGAGTCACAGCCTGTCGCTACTAGCAGATGCAGAACATCTAGTCTCGGATATTGCTGCTTTAGGTTTGACGCTACTGGCCAATTGGTTGGCAAAAAAACCAGCTAGTGGTCAAGCTACGTTTGGATACCGTAGAGTAGAAATCTTAGCAGCTTTGGTGAATGGGCTCAGTTTGCTAGCGATCGCAGCCTTTATAACCTATGAAGCCATAGTTCGATTCCAAGCGCCAGAGCCAGTATTGGGTTTGCCAATGTTAATAGCAGCAACTGTAGGTCTTGTTGTCAATGCTCTTAACATCACATTACTTCATCAGCATAGTCACGATGATCTTAACTTGCGGGGAGCCTTCCTTCATGTAATTGCTGATGCACTAAGTTCTGTCGGCGTCATCTTTGCTGCCATAGCTATTTACTGCTTCAATTGGTTATGGATAGATGCGGCGGCTAGCCTATTAGTTGCCGGATTAACTGCTCTGAGTGCTGTACCTCTAGTCCAGGAAAGTTTGGGGATTTTGATGGAGTATGCGCCTAACTCCATAAAACCTGCGGAGGTTGAAGCTTCCCTAAAATCTTTTCCTCATGTTGAGAATGTCGAGAAAATATATATCTGGACGATTTCGACAGGTCAAGTCATGCTGTGTGCTCATCTTCAAGTAAAGCTGCGGCATGTCGAACAACAAGAACATCTTTTAAGGCAGTTACAAGTTCATCTGAATCAGGAATTTGGCATTGAAGAATCGATTTTACAGCTTACAAGCTGTGAACGTAAGGAGTCTGTTGTTCTACATCCCCTATTTAGGAACAATTTAGTGTCCTTATTATCAAAATCCCATGAGCAGTGCTAGCCCTAGACCCTAACCTACTTCTTCAACTGGTTTGCACTCGCCTCAGGAACTCAACATTCAGATCTAGCTTATCTCCCAGCCACAGAGCATGTTCCGTGTGGTCCTTTACATCATCACCCGTTTCAGGGTGAATCAAAACACCTAAACCCTCATGATTAAGCATTAACCATGGGACAACCTCACTAAACTGCTCCGGTAAGAATGCAACTTGATACATTGCTTGTGGGTGCGGACCAACAGGTTGATCATGCCAACGTCCAAGCCGTACCTCAAATCTAGCACCCAATTTTTCACGTATACGTGCTGCTACATCACGAGTTGTAGGATCGTAGTATATGTGAGCGTGAAAACCACGAATCTCAATAGTATCTTCTGTCATCTTTTCTTATGAAAATCTCTTTATAGAACTCTTTTTAATCGAGAGACTTCACTCAAACATTTTATATTAGATACTAGATCCTACGAGCAAGTGCTTCCCTGACAACATTGTGGGCTTCGATGAAGGTTCGGAAAGATTCGCGTGAGAACACATTGTCTTCAGTCAGTGCGTTCTTTGCTGCGATAAGAATTGTATCTAATTGCTTTAGTAGTACCTCTGGTCTAGTTTGGTCAAAATCCAGTAGGTGCATGACTTCATTAATATATTGCTCAGATTTATGGCGCTGGGCTGATTCAATCTCCCGCTCAATATATTCCCGTGTTGTTTTGTAGGCTTCATTAAAAGTTCGGAATGACTCTTGAGAAATTTTATCCTCTCGAAGAGCTTGGCTAGCAATTTGAAATTCCTCCTCAAGCTTTTTCTGAGAGTTAATCAGTTCAACAAGCGGAGCTTTTTTCATCAGATCAACAACTGTCTTGATATATTCATCGGCTCTATCTTTACTTTCTTGTTGAATGTGCCGATGTGCTCGCAATAGCACAGCAACGGCAAATGAGACAACAGTGATAAAGGTCGAGGCATGTCCTAAATATGTGATGTAGAAGGGTGGTTGGTTACGTTGGTAGAAATCCCGTGCTCCATCGTGGAGAGACACTCCTGAACTATCTGCTTCTCCTGCTTCACCAAGTCCAGGCTCACTAATTTGAGTGACCAATGCCTTGACCCATGGGTTAGCGTGCTTATCTGCAAGTTCTTTTACAAGCTCTGGTTTGTGTTCATTTAAAATTGCAGTAAGCTCCCAAATAGCTTGCCTAGGTACATCTTGCCGAGCTAACAGCAATCGCTTCACAGCGATCGTCTTCAATTTCTTTGGTGGGTTGGGAGAATCTCCTCCCAAGTAAGAACCTTCAGGAATAGTTGCATCATCTTGAAAGGCAGGATGTTGAATTTTCATCGCTGCTGCTTGATGAATTGGCACAAGTTGTCCGCACTGAAGAGCATTTTTAATCTCTGAATTACCGAGAGTACGAACTCGGAAAATGGCATCTACACGACCGGAACAAAAATCAGTTTCTGTTTGATCACCAGGTTTTGTATCAACAAACTTAAAATCCTGATTTTCGAGTCCATTGTGTTGTGCAATTGACGAAAACGATATCCTCTGTCCCCCCAACTTTGGAACACTTATTTTCTTGCCTTTTAAAACAGAGAAAGGAAATGTTGACTCATCGGCTTTTCTATATTCATTAGGGATGAGGGAGTTTCTGACGACTAACTGAAAAGTATCTGTGTACAGCGTAGCAACGGTACGAGCAGATGACGTCGAAAATTGATCAATCTGATCGGCAACAACATCAGCTTGAGCCGTTGCCAGATGAGCATGTTTATGTTTACCGATTTTCTGCCTTGTATTTTCTTGAACTTTTTTGAGGTTTCCTTCCAGTGCATTCAGATTTTCTTCAGTCCCATCAGTCTTAACAACCTCAATCTTAAAGTTGAGGCAGAGTTTACCCTTGATAATATTGGTAGGGAATTCTGGCAGACGACATTGATGCTTGTTGACGAGTTGCATCAATGCGTTACTAATCTGGGCACTTTCTCCACTTTGTTTGCCTGCCACAAGAATTAGTGTTTGTAGAGATAGATAGCGATTATAAACACTCCAAATTCCAACTCCTGCTGCACCAAAAGCTGTGACTAAAAGCAAGAAAGTGACAGGTTTACTGGGTATAGATTTGAGATACTCAGTGAGTGTCCCAGGGAACAGTTGAACAGACTTACTAAGACGACGAGTGAAAAGCTGAGAAGCCTGGCTCATAAGGTTTAGAGATTCTTTTCTAGAGGACATCAACTGGTCAGTGCAATTTCTACACTTTCCCCTAAGATCTTCATTAGCAAAAAGCAGAATTACGCAAATTTAGGTTAAATTTTTATCAAAATATAAGTACTTACACATAAATAATTATGTATAAATTATAATTGTAATATATTTGTTTACACATCCCAAATCCTTGTAGAGACGTAGCAATGCTACGTCTCTACACACCCGTAAATTGCAAACTCATACTGTAAAAGAATCTGCATTGTCACGAAAATATGACAATACGTGAAAGAGATTTTCCGTATAACAAGACTTTATTCAAGTTAAAGAAAAAACACCGATATGAATATCGGATTACTTCAACAAAGACGTGTGGGCACTTCTCAAATGCTTGTTTAATTAAGGTTTGAGTTGTGTGATTTCAATATGTCAAAGGCTTCAGTTAAATTCCTACTTTTTCACTTGCTGAAGTGGGGTTTAGATTTTATCCATATATCCAACTGCTTAAAACCTATGTACAGCATAGGATGTATCACTTAAATTTGTGAATATAGGACAACAAAAACATTTAATTTTATAAATATTAATTCTATGTACAACGGTATTCTTAATCAAACTATTGCTCCTCAAACAATTGCTATTATTGGAGGCGGTTTAAGTGGATCTCTGGTTGCAATCAATCTTTTGCGAAATGCTACCATACCAATTTCTATCAAGTTAATTGAACGCAACCCTGAAATAGGTCGAGGAGTAGCATATGGTACACCAACAGACTGCCACTTGCTAAACGTTCCGGCAGGGAAAATGAGTGTATTTCCAGATGATCCACATCACTTCCTAAGCTGGCTGCATAAAAATGGGTATAAACGCTTTGGTGCATGCTCATTTGTACCTCGTAAGATTTATGGAAACTATATTCAAGCAATTTTGCAAGCAGCTCAGGCAAATGCTCCAACTTACATCGAGTTTGAGAGGATTGTGGGTGAAGCCATCTCTATTGACACAACAACCCACAGCGTCAGAGTGTACCTGAATAATGGTAGGCGTTTGTATGTACAAAAGGCTGTGCTCGCATGGGGGAATTTTCCTGCATCGTTACCTGAACCACTAGCTGCATTGGGAACTGGTAATCGCTATGTTAAAGATGCTTGGACTACAGATGCGATCGCCGATCTCACTCCAGAAGATTCCATTTTATTAGTAGGAACTGGATTGACGATGGTGGACACAGTCGTTGCTCTACATCAGCATGGATTTCGAGGACAGATACATGCTGTCTCTCGTCATGGATTAATGCCTTGTTCTCATAAACCAACAGTTCCGTATCCAGAATTTCTCAACTTAGAAACTGCGCCACAAACTGCGCGAGGACTACTCCATCTAGTACGTCAGGAAATAGAAGCAGCAATTGCTCAGGGACACGATTGGCGTGCAGTGATTGATGCTATCCGTCCCGTAACCCAACAACTGTGGCAAGCACTTCCATTTCAAGAACAGAAAAGATTTTTGCGCCACGTTAAAGCTTACTGGGAAGTTCACCGCCATCGAATCGCTGAAGAAATTGCACAGGTTCTGGACACGGCTGTTGAATTTGGTCAACTACACTACTACGCAGGTCGGATTCAAACTTGTCAAGAGTTTGAGAAGGGAGTGGATGTGACAATTCGCGAACGAGGAGCACATACAGATATTGTTTTGCAAGTAAACAGAATTGTGAACTGTACAGGGTCAAACTGTAACTATCGCCGATTGCTGCATCCATTGCTTTCTAGCTTGCAAGAACAACGACTCATCCATTTTCACCCCTTGTCTATCGGCATCCAAACTGCTGCTAATGGTGCTCTCATTGATGCAGATGGAAATGTCTCTGAACAATTGTATACACTGGGAACACCCCGTAAGGGTGACCTTTGGGAAACAACTGCTGTTCCAGAAATCCGCGTTCAAGCACTTGCTTTGGTACAGGAGTTACTAAAATCTCTCACACCCAAACCCTATACTGCAACTGTTGATTGGTTAACTAACAATCTATTGAGCGAGTTACCCAAACCTATGATGCTATTTCGTCAATTGTTCGATCCAGAATCGAGTACTTATACTTACCTGATTGCCGATCCAGAAACGAAAGAAGCCATCTTAGTAGACTCTGTGTTGGAACAAGTCGAACGTGACCTTCAGATATTACGAGAATTGGGGTTGACTTTACGTTACTGCCTCGAAACTCATATTCATGCTGATCATATTACTGGGACAGACAAACTGAGAGAATGTACAGGTTGTTTGAGCATCGTCCCTGAACATGCTGCAACTTATTGTGCAAACAACCACATTGCAGATGGAGAAATATTAAAACTAGGAAGTATCAGCATTCAAGCGATCGCCACTCCCGGACACACAGATAGTCATATGGCATATCTAGTCAATGGAACTCACCTGTTAAGTGGAGATGCCCTGTTTATTCGTGGTTGTGGTCGTACCGACTTTCAGAATGGTGATGCTGGCTTGCTGTATGATGTCGTTACTCAAAAGCTGTTCTCGTTACCTGATAGTACATGGGTTTATCCTGGTCACGACTACAAAGGACAGACAGTGTCTACCATAGGCGAAGAAAAACACTGGAATCCGAGATTTGCTGGACGCAATCGCAGCCAGTTCATTGAACTCATGAGTAACTTGAACCTACCCTATCCCAAAAAGATGTTAGCGGCAGTACCTGCAAACCAGTTCTGTGGCAAAGTCATAACATGGGATTATCAAATCTAACAAACATTGTGCTGATGAGCATAGTTTTCAATTGACTCTGCAAAACTCAGACTCAGTTGAACATACTTAACTTGTTGATCAACTGACTCACTGGTGTTTTCCGCTGTCCTGGAGCTGACAACACGCCGTAGATCAGAAATTTCCACCAGATGAGTGCTAGAGGCTAACCAGTAATCAAATACCTCAAAGCGACCATCGTTAGGATGAACAATCTGATAAACTCGTGTCCGATTGGAACTCTTTCCTTGACGACCAACACACCTAATTCCATAACCGATTTTATCTAATAAGCGTTTAATAATAGTTATGGGAGTCGAATTTTGTGCTAGTCCAATTCCCAAAGCAGTTTTAATAGCAGCACGGTTAGACAGAGCTAGTGCAGCCATTGCTTTTAAGTCTTCATCTGTGTTTTTTAATTTCCTCTGTTGAGATTGCAACAGCACTGGAATCCCTAAAAGCTCCATTGTCCCAACAGCAACTCCCAATTGGGAACGGTTGAAGTCGGGTAAAAAGATGCTACCACTTCCTGAGTGAATGAGTTTGCGTGCTAAAGCTGCATCCCGCTCAGCTAGGTTTTCTCGACCTACAGTCAGAAAATAATGCAGCAGAAGCTTTTGATACCAGCCTTCATCATCTTTAGCAACAAGTTTAGCTGTGACTGGAATGCCATACCGCAGCTTTAACTCGTGTTTGCGGAGCTGACGCCGCTGGGAAATGTTCTTTACTAACTGTTTTTGCAATGCTGAATAATCGCTGTCACTGATATCTGCAGTGGTTGCGATCGCCTGACATTCTGCCTGATAGTTTTGGTCTCTTAATGCAGAAATTACCGCTGTGAGGGAATTTTCAGGTTGAGTTTTTTCCTTTGAGGAAGACAACAGGACAATTGGACAAGAAGAATTTTCCGATTCCCCGACTTTTTCATGCTTACTGTCTTCTTGACAAGAGACTTCAATAATTTGATGACCTTCATTACGCAGAGATGCTAGCACCGATTCTCTATACTGAAGCATCGAAGCATTATGCCGAACAGCCATCTTTGCCCAAGCAAGCAAGGATTCGGCTTGAAAGCCTACCTCAATATCATCGAGTGCATCAAAGTCGGATTGCTGTAATAATCGAATATTGAGCTGGGTGAGACTATGCCCAGAAGTCAGTAATGAAGGAATTGAAGTTGAGCCATTGCCCACTCGATTAAAACCAGAGGGCGCTATCCATACAAACCTTGGCAGGTTCTCTCGGACACGTCCTAGGGCTTGACGTACTGAGTTTTCGCTTTGGATGCCTTGAGCAATACCCCAGACAGAAGTGAAATGACCCCGTATATCAATGCTGACTCCGGTTTCAATTGCCGGACTTGCCAATACAATATCATAATTAGCCAACACCTGATTTAAGCTTGTGATACATCCGTAAGCAGGATGAGTAGGCTCAGCAAGAGATTCTGAATCAATACGGAGGATCTTTGCTGTGGGAAATTGCTGTTGCAGGTACGCTTCTAGAGTGCAAGTACTCCACTGACTTTTGAACTTCTGAGCAGAAAGACAAACAAAAGGTTTTCCACCATCTTTGATGTGCTTTTCTAAATCTTGTAGTAATCTTTCTGGGGTTCTGTCAGAATAATTATACACTTCCCATGATGTTGATGCATCAGGTTTCCAATCATTATGAATAATATAGGGTTGGAGCGGCACTCCAGATAAGGAAATTAAATAATCTAGTGAGACGTCACTCAAATCAGCATCTGCTACAAAGACTTGACCCTCACCCCCCAAAACATTCTGCATCAGCGTTTTCAAAGACTTGAGAATAGCAACTCGATTGTTACTACAGGTGCTAGAGTCTAAGCCATGCCAGAGCACTTGTTCAACTTCATCAATAATCACAACTCCATCTGACCAATTGGTAGCTTCAAAACGAGCTTGAGAGGTCGGGTGGAGGGAATCAAGACAAAGACCATATCCTAAGGTAACGCCTTCTGGGTTATCCTTGACCTCAGTAATATAGCTAATGCCAAAACGTTGACACAGAGCCTCTACTAATCGTACGCGATGACCAATCACCAAAACCCACTGCTGACGCGCTAAGGCTTGTTCAACAACACTTTCGAGAAACTGGGTCTTGCCAGTGCCTTTGGGAGATTTGAGCCCAATAAGTTGAGCATCTTCTGGAACAGATATCTCTCCTAGGTAACGACGATTCACCTGTTTATCGGGAAGATAGGTCAATCGCATCAAAGATTGAGCTTTCCAAGTGTCAAGTGGCACTGCTGTTTGGTAGGCTGTATCGAAGGCAACTTGACCATGAATAGCAATGAGGTCATCAACTCCTTTGCCTAGTTCTGAATTCCAAGTAACAATCTTGACAGAGCATCCTTGTTGGGTCAGAAGGTAACCTAATTGTCGAATAGCAGCACTAACCGCTTTGATTGTAGTTGGCTTGGAGTCTTGGTCAAAAACAATATGAATAGATCTTCCTGACGTCGCTAATTTTGATAACTGAGGGATAAGACGAGATTTACCAACGCGGTTTCCTTGAGAGTCGCGTGGAACACGATAGCCACCATAAACTCCTGGCAAGGCGATCGCCGCATACCCAGCTGTCAGTAACGACCCTGCTTTTTTAGCTCCCTCAGTAATGCACAAGGGAATTTCTGGGTGAGCGATCAGCCATTGCCAAAAACCTTGATCAGGTTGGCTGTGATCAGTATCTTCTGGTTGCAAGGCAATTTTGTGGCGCTCAGCAATGCGTTGCCAAAGATGGGGAGGTACTCGCAGCGCAAACAGTCCAGTTGGCGCTAGGGGGGGATGCTCATATTTGATCACCTTTCCAGTGTCACTACTGCGACGCGGTTGACTAGGTTTAAAGCAACCCCAAAGGTCTTCACTTCCTGTCAGTATATCTATACCAGAACACCACCAGCCACCCTGCTCCGTGTGTTCATAACGTTTCAGTATATTGTAGCTCACTCGACCGTCATTCCGTCTCGGGAGTGCATCTGCATAGAGTAAATAGTCTAATGGGCAAGAGCCATTCAGAGGTACAACATTCAGGCTAGTTAGTTGATCATCAACACAGCTATTGCCCCACTCTTGGAGATAATTCATAGTAATATTTGATACAACGTCAGTCATGAGGCTCCGGCCAAAATACACCCAATAATAGTAGGTGAAGTGAAGATTGTCCATCAGAGTAAGAAAGTAGCATCGCAAACTCAGCAGGACAATCTAAGAGATGACCAGTTTCTCTCTACACTTTTCACTCAGCACGTCAGCCAAATTTTGAACGTCTTTTTGATTACATTGAGGGGTGAGACCCCTTTGACAGCATATTAACAGTCTACTTATATTAAGGCATACACAAAAACGACAACAGTTGCGCCAGGGTGCTGTACCGTATTTACTGGCGCTTTATTATTTATATTTTTTTAGATTTCTTTGTTTTCCTTGAGCAAGACGGGAGAGTATTTCTCTATCATTTGACCGGCAAATAAACTCAATACCCCAAATAGACTTCCTATTTCCACAATGTTTAATTCAGCACTACCAGAAATAGTAAGATTTGGGTTGATAAAAGTGATAACTAGCATAGAGACAGCTGCTATACCACCCATAAATAAAGACAGCCTTACACTTGTTTTGGAAAACTGATAGCCTCCTATCTGACCCACAACATAGGCTACAAAAGGAATAAATACAGCCCCTACATAGGCTGCATAAAAAGCCACGATTAGAGGTACAATCTCGCCTCCTTTGGAAGCAACCACTAAACCTAAGATGGCGTTTGTAATCGTGATGAGCAGGCGATTCAAATTGGACGCAGGCAAAATATTGAAGTCCATGATAATCTTGCTTTGCACCCGCAATGTGCTACTACCAACACCTAGCGCGGGAACCAATAAAGACGCCATTAGCAAAATACCCAAAGGCTTGTCAGTGCCACCACCAATCCATGACAAAATAAATGGAAGCGTTTCCTTCCCATCAATACCAGCAGGCAAAATCCCTGCTTTAAGCGCTGCAATCACAACTGATGAAGGTAAGAAGGCAAGACACAGCAATGCAATTGCAGCTAACACGCAGCCTTGATAGGCACTCTTAACATCTTTTGCTTGGATAATAAATTGCTGATACCTCATATCTATGAGCAGCAGTAAAATAGTAGACAGCAGGATACCCACTTTTGTTGGTAGGCTGATGAGTCCCAGAGCATCTGTAAATTCCAGGGGCGATCGCAAATATTCAGTGACTCCGTGCAATACCCACAACCCATAGAGCAAAGCTAAGAAATTTAAAACTAGCAATCCTCTAAATATCCAGCTGACCTTCTCAACGGGTAACAAGGAAAGAATGACGAAAAAAACGGCGAATCCTACCATTGTAGGTAGGGTTGGTGCCCCCAAAATCTTAAGAATAAACGCGCCAGAAATCAACTGAACGGCTTCAATACCAATCAGCGATCCCCAAGACATCAGCCCTACAAAAAATTTTCCTCCATTGCCGCAGTAGGAACCTAGTAATGTCCAGATTTGCTCTACTTGTGTCCAATAAAACTTCGCTAGTCCTAAAAGAGCGATTGTACCCAAGGCTAGAGAGACAGCATAGAGGCTACCTGCAGTGCCAAAAGTCAATGATTGCTCAGCAGTTCCCAAAATAAAACCTAAGCCATAGTGTGCGGATACCAGCAAGGCTGCTAGCGAGAAGGTATCCAATCTGCGATTTTCTGTCATGTTAAATCAGGATGTTATAGTCAAGCCAACTGTGCTGTTGCGTTTACAAGTTGCTCCTCTACTTCGATGATAAAGTTAACAGTCAACAGTTAACGACTAACTGTTGACTGTGAACACTCATCAACCAACCACATTGAGTATTTCTACAATTTAAATCTAAATTCCTCCAGTCACCTTGACTGGCTCATGGCTGCACTTCATCAATTCGTAAAGGTCACAGGCATATAAATCTTCCTCACATGGCTCGTCAGTTTGGCTGGTTGCTACAATCGGATCGCCGTATGCTTTCGTTCTACCAACCAGTAAAAGTTTTTTACCGGCGTACTCTCCAATTAACTTAAACTTACTGTTGGGTAAAAAGTCTACATCTGTAAAGATGGTGCGATTACTAATTGGCATGTTCCCTGCTCCCTTGTCCTAGCTCTCGTTTACTTGCAGTGGTTGATGAGGTGGGTCAATCTTGACATTGATACGAGCTAGGAGATCCTAAAGACAAATGCTTAACTAAAGCTTATGTCGAAGGTACTCCTCCCAATGCCGACGGAGTTAGCTGACGGGCTAAGACTGGAAGGTGTCTCTCTCTAAAGATTCGCCCCGATATTTGGGTCCTCCGCTTCTAGTAAAGTCCTGTAGTTTTAGATGGACTAGACAGTACTGAATTAGGCTAATTTACTTGCTTTGTTTATAACTACCCACATTAATACAAATATAGTTAAACGTTAAAAACGTCAATACTTCTGGCAACTTTATATAATTTTGCAAAGCAGCTCATTATAAATTCAAACTCCGGCTGGCCAACAGCGCTGTACCATAAGCAGCTTCTGTATTCAGTGATTGAATGACAGGTATCTGTAACCTTCGTGCCCTAATCGTCGTCCAAGTAGGATTTGCTGCTCCACCCCCAGCTGTATAGACACACTTCAATCGGTCTGCTCCCAATTCTTGTAACAAAGCATATCCTCGAGCTTCTATACGAGCAATACTTTCCAATAGACCGTGTAGGAATTCCACAGAGTTATCGGGGCGAGGTTCCAGTCGTGGTGCTAGATTTGGGTCATTAATCGGAAAGCGATCGCCTGCTTTCAACAGTGGATAGTAATCTAACTCACTTGCTTTTGAACCATCAATCTCACGACTCAAACTTTTTAGCTCGTCATCTGTGAAAAATTTACGTAAAACAGCTCCCCCAGTATTAGAAGCACCGCCAACAAGCCATAACGGACTCTCGCCAGTCATCGGGTCACTAAAACAGAGGGAGTCAGGTAGTGGGGGCTGGTTGTGATGGTTGGCAAGCTGGGGAAAGCGATGACTGTACACTCCATACGTGGCATCCTCCACACGTTTGTGGCTCAATAACTTCAAGACAAGAGTAGAACCAAGCGAAGTCACAGCCTCACCTGGCAGTTGAGCGCCACTAGCAATGAAAGCAGCAATACTATCAGTTGTACCAGCACACACTAGACAATCACGACGTAGACCGAAATGAGTGGCAATTTCAGTGCGTACTTCCCCGATAGGATTTCCAGGAGTTATAACTTTTGGCAGATGAATTTTGATTTGCAGCCTTTCCATCCATTCTGGGTATCTTAACTCTTCCACGTCATAACCCAGCTTTAAAGCATTGTGGTAATCGCTAATGCCTAATTGCCCATGTAGGAGAAACGCTAACCAGTCAGCTTGATGTACGAAATAGCTTGCCTGAGCAAATGATGGTAACTGCGACATCCACAAAAGTTTAACGAGACTAGAAGTTGCACTGAGTACAGTATGATTTGGGGGCACTATGTTCCGCAGTTGCTCCATCATCACCACTCCCCGTGCATCGTTGTAGAGTAATGGTACACCCACAGGATTGCCAAGCTCATCGCACAGCAATACAGTGGAAGAAGTTCCATTGATAGCGATCGCCCTAATTTCTTCTCGTAGTTGTCGAGGAATCTGTTCAAGTACACTAAACAGAGCTGTTCGCCAAACAGTTATGAGATCAGAGCTATCCGACATTTCAAAGGGATATCGTACTGATGCCTGAATACAGGATTTTTCATCAATCACTACACCCCGTGCGCCAGAAGTACCAAAGTCGATACCTAAATAAAAATTCACTCTTCTTCCTCAATTGTTGCATCTTGTAACAAGCTATTTCCCAATCTTGGCAAAACAGGGAAAAGTAGTAAACGAACTGTTCAAAATTTGTTGAGACTAGGAGGTTCTAAACCATGCCTTTATTGCATAGCCTGTACCTTGCTCAAGTATCTTCCATCTCAGATACCCAAGTGTACATTGCTCTAGCTGTCGCACTCATTCCAGGCGTTCTGGCTTGGCGTTTGGCAACAGAACTCTATAAAAATTAAGCGGTAGATATTGGGGTGTAAGGGAACTTCATTCCCCTACACCCCATCCCATCCCCCCTCATTTCCCTCCCTTTGTCCCCCTTCCCTTGTCCCCCTCTACTCCCGACTTCCCATCACGTATTCCCTCACAGTTTCAATAATTACTATGAACATACGTGTAGCAATTATGAAAAAATGAAGTAATATGACAGCTAAATCAAACTGCAAATAGCACAGTCATGCTGCTTGTGGTGCTTCTGTCCATTGAGCAACAAACTTTTCACTGCCATGAATGCTCTCCAACCTTCTAGACATCCACAACAACCGCTACAACCGACACCAAAACGACGAATTACCCCTCGACCAAAGCGGCGTCTTCGCCAACGTTCCTACCAAATCATGGCCATAGAAACAACGGTAAAGATAGGGGTAAATTTGGTGATTTCAGCCGCGGCAGTATCTGCTCTGACACAACTTTTACCTTATCACTGGTTACAGCAAGAAAAGTTACGGGCAATCCGTACTGAAGTCAAGCTGATGGAAGGACGTGTAGATAATTTGCAGGCAGAATTTAGCCGGAACTTCGACCCGCGTCAAGCTAAAAGTGTTATGGAAAAACAAGGTTACCGCTTTGATCCTAACCAGCACCGAGTTATATTTCCGAAGGATTTGACGGAAGAAAAGTCAGAGTCATCACATGAGTAACTAACAGCCAATAGTGAATAGCTACTGGCTAATTGTGAATTTAAGTGATGTAGCTATCAATCTATTAGTAGTTGTTAGCGATTTTTGAGGAATATTTTGGACGTTTTATTGTAGATTCTAGGTCTACAAATTAGTCTGCTGTGGGCACAGCAACTCACTTAACCAATTTTCAACTTGTAACCGTAAGCGCCAACTAGGATCGCTTTTTGTGATCTTCAAGGAAGAGAGTCGGGTTAGGGCGCGTCGGTAATCCGCGATCGCACAATTCCATTCCCCCCAAAGATGATAAGTCCGACCTCGTTCAGCCAAAATGTGACCTTCTAGTTGACCAAACAGTAGTGCCATCTCTAAATTCTCAATAGCCTCTTCATATCGTCCCAAGTCACGCAAGGTAATACCTCGGTTAATCCAAGCCCTTACATAGCTAGGATTTAAATCTAATGCCCGATCATAATCGGCTATAGCACTCTGGAAGTCTCCGTAAACGGCGTAGTAATTGGCTCGATTATTATATGCACTCGCCAGGTTAGGATTCAGTTGTAATGCTGTGTTATAGTCGCAAAGAGCTTTTTGTGTTTCACCACTCTGAAAATAAATCAGTCCCCGATTGTTGTAATCAATAGCATTCTGAGGATGACGGTGAATCAATTGGCTTAAAAGCACGAGCGCTTCAGTGTAATTTCCTTGTTGGGCAGACCTTAAAGCAGAAGAGCGTAAGTAGGTGTCTCCCAAAGCAGATTCACCGCTGATGTTAACACCCTGTTCTTGAGATTTAATTGTACTTTTTGTTACTTTTTGATACAAAGGAATTTGCTGTTGACTAAATTCAAAAAATGGGTGTGTTTTCATATCGTCCTGCTTGAGATACTTGCTCTCGTTCGATCAACTTATAGTTTTCTTCTTGCAATTGGTTTTGCCCCTGTGTCACTTGTTAAGTCGTCTACAAGTGCTTCCAAACAAGCATTAAAACCAAAAAAATTGAACCTACAGCTATATAAAGTGAGGTTTGCCTCTCTTACCCAAATAGCATGCTTAAAGTGCCTACTGAATTAGGGGATCTTCCAATTGTGTAGGTGATAAAATCTAGCTATTAAGACTTCTAATTAATACTGCATCCCTCAATCAAATTCCAGAAAAAAACTAAGATTAATTGAAAAGACTATTGAGAACGCGGAATTGGTAGAATGCTAACAAGACCTTAATTGGCAGTAGATACGAGTGAGTTAGTGCGTTTGTGAGTCTACTACTAACAGCTAACCACCAACTACCCACCAATCTCTTCAAACAACTTTAAAATTTTGACAGTTTTTCTTATGCATACTGCAATTTCGTATCCCAACGCTCCTGATCTCGCAGCAGATGATTACATTGTTATTGGCTTAGCAACCTGCTTTGTTAGAGAAGACGGAGAAGTTCATCAAATCGAAGTTATAGAACCTATTCCCTCTGCAGCT
>JAJPJF010000263.1 GCA_021324415.1 Nostocales cyanobacterium Centralia_MAG_434 | reverse complement strand
CATACCTTCGTCAAGGCTCTTCTTGAACATTTCAATCCCGGTAACAGTGGTGCTACGAGTGTTTCGTATGCCAACCAATTCCACGTTGTCACCGACTTTAACTTTACCCCGCTCAATCCGGCCTGTAGCTACGGTACCACGACCTGTGATGGAGAACACGTCTTCTACTGCCATGAGGAAAGGCTTATCTACATCACGCTCAGGAGTAGGAATATAGGAATCTACAGCATCCATCAGTTCGTAGATTTTATCTACCCACTTGTCCTCACCCCGTTGTGTTTTGGGGCTAGCGGTCATTTTTTCTAGTGCTTGTAGACCGGAGCCTTTGACAACTGGAATCTCATCACCAGGAAAATCGTAGCTAGAGAGCAATTCCCGAACTTCTAGTTCCACCAATTCTAGTAGCTCTTCGTCATCCACCATATCTTCTTTGTTCAAGAAGACCACCAGATTAGGAACACCAACCTGCTTTGCGAGTAGGATGTGCTCACGGGTTTGAGGCATTGGACCATCTGCAGCCGACACTACCAGAATGGCTCCATCCATCTGAGCAGCACCAGTGATCATGTTCTTCACATAGTCAGCGTGCCCAGGGCAATCTACGTGAGCATAGTGGCGCTTCTCGGTTTCATACTCAATGTGAGCGGTATTGATTGTAATACCACGTGCCTTTTCTTCTGGTGCGTTGTCGATCTGATCATAGCCCTTAGCCACAGCCTGACCGAGAGCCGCCAAGGTCATGGTAATGGCTGCTGTCAACGTAGTTTTACCGTGGTCAACGTGGCCAATTGTACCGATGTTAACGTGGGGTTTTGTCCTTTCAAACTTTGCGCGTGCCATGAGTTATTCTGTCCTTTGTCCTTTGTCAAGTGTCCTTTGTCCATTGTCTTTTGTCCTTTGTCAAGTGTCTTTGTACTAATAACCTTTACGGGATTAGTCAGTCACTGTGAGAGCGGGTTAACCCTCTAAGAGTGATAGCTCATCAATAACTAAGGACTAAAGACTAAGGACTAGGGACTATTAAGCGTTCCCTTTGCTTTTGGCAATGATTGCTTCAGCCACGTTGCGAGGCACTTCTTCATAGTGGCTAAATTCCATAGAGAAAATGCCCCGACCTTGGGTTTTCGACCGGATATCAGTGGCGTAACCAAACATTTCTGCTAATGGGACTTTAGCAGTCACTTTGGCAAGGCCCTGCTCAGATCCCATCCCCTCAATTTGCCCACGACGGGAATTGAGGTCACCCATAACATCCCCAAGGAAGTTTTCGGGAACTTCAACCTCAACTTTCATCATAGGCTCTAAGAGGATGGGTGAAGCTTTCATCACTGCCTCTTTCATTGCCATTGAGCCAGCGATTTTGAAAGCCATTTCCGACGAGTCTACATCGTGGTAAGAGCCATCAACCAGCGTTGCTTTGACATCAATGAGTGGATATCCAGCTAGAATACCTGATTCGCAGGTTTCTTTCATTCCTGCTTCTACTGGCGAGATGTACTCTTTAGGTACCACACCACCAACAATCTTGGAAACGAATTCAAAGCCGCTGCCAGGTTCTCCTGGTTCCAAGTCAATCACAACATGGCCATACTGACCTTTACCACCACTTTGGCGGATGAATTTACCTTCGACTCTATTGACAGGTTTACGAATTGTTTCGCGGTAAGCAACTTGTGGCGCACCGACATTTGCTTCCACTTTAAACTCTCGTAGCATCCGGTCAACTAGAATTTCTAGGTGGAGTTCTCCCATCCCTGCAATTACAGTTTGGTTGGTTTCCGGATCGACATTGACACGGAAGGTTGGGTCTTCTTCCGACAGAGATTGTAACGCCTTGGACAGCTTGTCCATGTCGTTCTTAGTTTTGGGTTCAACCGCTACTGAGATAACAGGTTCTGGAATGAACAAGGACTCCAGAATAACTGGTGCGCTTTCGTCAGTGAGTGTGTCACCTGTTAGGGTGTCTTTCAATCCCAACGCTGCTCCCAAGTCACCTGCTCTTAGCTCTTCAACGTCGATCCGGTCATCCGCCTTCAAGACCACCAAACGAGAAATTCTTTCTTTCTTGTTTTTTGTGGCGTTGAAGACATAGCTGCCTTTTTTCAGCACTCCAGAATAGACCCGAACGAATGTCAAGCGACCATATGGGTCAGCCATAATCTTGAATGCCAAAGCTGACATTGGTTCGTTGTCATCAGCACGACGTTCGACTGTATCGCCATTTGGTAATGTACCTTGAATGGGTGGTACGTCGATCGGTGCTGGGAGGTAATCTACTACCCCGTCTAACAGCAGCTGTACACCTTTGTTTTTGAAGGCTGAGCCGCAAAGCAATGGCACAATAGTACCAGCAATTGTTCCTTTACGTAGGGCTGTGCGTATTTCGGCTTCAGTGATTTCTTCGCCTTCGAAGTACTTGTTCATCAGGTCATCATCAGTTTCCGCTACTGCTTCAATCAGTTTTGTGCGGTACTCTTCTACCTGAGGAAGCATTTCTTCGGGGATATCAGTTTCCTGAATATCCGTTCCCTGGTCATTGCCATAGATATATGCACTCATTTTGACCAGGTCAACAATCCCCCGGAATTCGTTTTCACTACCAATGGGTAACTGAATGGCAATAGCATTGGCTCTTAGGCGATCGCGTACCTGCTCGTGCACTCTATAGAAGTTAGCACCTGTGCGATCCATCTTATTAATAAAGATAATGCGAGGTACTTTATAACGATCTGCTTGTCTCCAAACAGTCTCTGTTTGAGGCTGTACGCCACCTACAGAGCATAAAACTGTGATTACACCATCCAGCACCCGCATGGAACGCTCTACTTCAATCGTGAAGTCTACGTGTCCTGGAGTATCGATAATGTTAATTTGATGATTTTTCCAGCTGGTGCTAATAGCAGCAGCTGTAATAGTAATTCCCCGCTCCCGTTCTTGATCCATCCAGTCGGTTACAGCAGTTCCTTCATGGACTTCACCAATTTTATGAATTATCCCAGAGTAAAACAATATCCGCTCTGTTGTTGTTGTTTTGCCCGCATCTATATGCGCCGCAATCCCAATATTGCGTACTCTCTCTAGCGGGTTTGTGCGTGCCACAGTTGCCTCCTATAGTTTTCGCCTCATGATATCTTGTATATTACACTTTGTTAAAGATGTTATACTTTTACGGAAAACCGTCTTTTTTTGAACTAGCACGATATATCGCATCTGTTGGCGATACATCGTGATTTTTGTTTTAGTAGCGATAATGAGCAAAGGCTTTGTTTGCTTCTGCCATCCGATGTGTTTCTTCCCGCTTACGGATTGCATTTCCAGTCTCGTTAGCAGCATCCATTAACTCATTTGCCAACTTGCTAGCCATTGAGCGACCAGGACGTTGCCTAGAATACTGTACTAACCAACGTAGTGCTAGGGTCGTACCCCTTTCTGAACGTACTTCCATTGGAACTTGGTAGGTAGCCCCACCAACTCGCCGGGCTTTGACTTCCACCAAAGGCGTGGCGTTCCGCACTGCTCTTTCAAAGGTTTCTAGGGCGTCACCACCCGTGCGTTCCCCGATAGTTTTTAACGCATCGTAAACAATCCTTGTGGCAAGTGATTTCTTGCCATGACGCATAATCCGCCGCACAATCATGCTAACAAGACGACTGTTATACATGGAATCTGGCGGTACTGGGCGTCTTTGAATAACACCACGACGAGACATACTTAACCCTTAGTTTGGTTTCGGCAATGAGACTATATGCTATATGGTATTGGGCAACTTTGATTGACTGCATTTGCAGTACAGCTGACCTTTTTTCTTGCTGCCCTCAACTAGACAAACAAGGCGACATCACATTATACACCTTTCTTGGCATGTTCGAACGCTGCTGTCGCTTACAGCATTTCTAAAATTTCCTAAACTTGCTAACGCTGAGTGTAGGCGAGGGTTTTTCTAACTTAACTTGACTGCGTTGACACTCTAACTATTAGTCTTGCATAGCAAGCTAATTAAGAGAACATCATTTCATTTACAAGTATATCTGAGCGAATAAGTAGCCCTTTTGGACTCTTTTTCGCTCAGACTCTGTTGCTTGCGCTGATCCTTGTTGTGACTAAATCGATCACTAGGAATGACTCATTAAAGTAAGCTTACGATAAATCGCTCTCACTCTAAGATGCTTTTGGACGCTTAGTTCCATACTTGGAACGACCTTGTTTACGATCTTTGACTCCGGCTGTATCTAAGGTGCCACGGATAATGTGGTATCTCACGCCTGGTAGGTCTTTAACCCGTCCGCCACGAATCATGACAACCGAGTGTTCTTGCAAGTTGTGCCCAATTCCTGGAATGTAAGCAGTCACCTCAAATCCAGAAGTCAGCCTGACCCTCGCCACTTTGCGTAGAGCTGAGTTAGGTTTTTTCGGTGTAGTTGTGTACACCCTAGTACAAACACCCCGACGTTGTGGGCATTGTTTTAGAGCTGGGGACTTGGTTTTCTGACGCGATTGTTCGCGTTCGTTACGTATAAGTTGCTGTATGGTTGGCATGAGTTACAGCACGTGAGGCTATTTAGGGACTAAGTTTTAACAAATCACCATTATATCTTTTTTGATGAGTTTGTGTCAATAATTATTTTATTTTTATAAATATTTTTATAAAATTCTGGTTCATAACCATATTAACTCATGGAAAAAGAGTTGCCACAGCCACAAGTCTGACTGACTTGAGGGTTGTAGAAGCGAAAGCCCCCGCCCATCAAATCCTCTGAATAATCCAACTGTAAGCCATCAAGGTATTTTAGGCTGTCAGCATCTATCAACACTTGAATACCTTGAGATTCAAAAACATGATCGCTAACTTCTATAGTGTCATCGAAGGTCATATCGTAAAACCATCCTGAACAGCCACCCGGTTTGACAGCTAAACGAAATAAACTGTTTGGCTGTTTTG
Source organism: Nostocales cyanobacterium Centralia_MAG_434 (assembly GCA_021324415.1). Lineage (GTDB taxonomy): Bacteria > Cyanobacteriota > Cyanobacteriia > Cyanobacteriales > Nostocaceae > JAJPJF01. Next base: position 18,936 of record JAJPJF010000263.1, on the reverse strand, counting down.
CTTTTAATCGTTTGATCTCACTTACGGCTGCTCTACTCAGATGAATCATGAAATTGGCTATCAAACAGAAACTTTATCTTCAAATCTTATCTAGAATTTTACTACAAGAAGTCCCTGCCTTGATCAGACAGGGACTTCTCGCTTCACTATTGAAAAGTAATGGATCGCGCTTGATTGAAACAATACTTAATAGATATTAAACTTTTAGATCACTTGTTATTTGAATTTTCTGTACGCGCGTAATCATCCTGGTAGCGAATAATGTCATCTTCACCTAAATACTCACCATTTTGCACTTCGATCAACACCAAGGGAATCACACCAGGATTTTCTAGACGATGAGCAGTACATTGGGGTACATAAGTTGACTGATTGTTACTCAACATCACTTCAGTGTCACCGCAAGTCACTCTAGCGGTACCAGAAACCACAATCCAATGCTCACTACGGTGATGGTGCATTTGAAGACTGAGGCGATGTCCAGGCTTAACTTCAATACGCTTAATTTTATAGCCACGTCCTTCTTCTAAAACTGTAAAAGAACCCCAGGGACGTAGTTCAGTTGCTGCAACGCCTCTGGATGTGACGACTGATGGTAGGGGCAGTGTGTTGACTGATGTTGCATCTTGAAATTGAGCCATAATTACCTCGTTTTGTGACACGTTTTCGTACAAGAAAATTCCTGGTACTCTAAACAATTGATCAAAAGTATGGCGTGATGTGACAACCGTGAGAACTAGCATTTGTTGTCACTAATGCTCAACATAGCAAAATCAAATGCGGATGTGTAATTGATAACTGCTCAAAATAATATCTCTATACAAATTCTTCATCCAGTGGAAAGACAGCTTATTCTAAACTTTAAAGTCGATGTTAATTCATCTTTGTTTATGAGTAATTATCCTTAAATTTATCCTTAAATATTTAGAATTATTACTGCATGACTATTGACGATTAACTTCAGTTACTGGTAAGAAAATACCTATTCCATTGTGAACACGAGCAGCAGTGCTAGGAGAACGGTCAAGTAGCTCTCCACCCAAATATAAACTTGTAGAACTACCACCATCCAAATTTAAGGCATTCACACATCCTAAGCGCTGCATCAGTTGAGCATGTTCTGCTAAGGTTGGTCCAGCACCACTAACACGATTATGTACAGCAGCAATGAGTAAATTCCCTGTAGCTGTTGTGCATATGGCGCTACGAATAGCTTTTTGGGAGATAAAGGCATGACTGAACTGTTCAGCTTTAGCATCAAGAACGATTTGACGATTTTGCACTAGCAGTGGTCCGGCTCCCACAATATTGGGGTAGCTATTGAAATCAAGGGGAGTGGTGACACTTGTAATGTTTACCAAAGAGCCAATGGGCAACTTTGACGCGCTACTAACAGCGTTACCACGTAAGGTTAACAAGTAACCGTTTTGGGGAATGAGAACAGATGTCGGACCTACTTTCGCTCCTGGCAATTGGTTAATAACTTGGTTGTTTTGAACAACAATGATTGTTTCGTTGTCACTTAGGGGGGTGTAAGTTGCTCCCCAAACCGAGGTGTACCGGGCAATACCATTCTGAATGTAGCCACTGTTAAGAGCTACAACTGGCAACTGCACTTGCTCTCGACTTTCATTGTTCTCTACCCTGCTTGGTGTTGCTAAAGGTGGTGTTTTAGCCGTATTAGAGATAGATTGATTTGTCCCAATTAAAGTTTCTTGTAAGCGAAGACGACCTATATAGAATTGACCTGCATCATTCCAAGCGATCGCTCCCCTATTCAGAATGGGACTAGACAACCATTGACCATCTCGGCGAATGGCACCCAGAGGTAACTGATTATTACGATTAAAAAAACCACTATTAATCGCTGCTACTGCTGAGTATCGTTTTGCAGTTTGAATCAAGGGAGCAGTTCCTACAAGAGTATTGGGGTTTGCCCAAATCGGTTTCAGTTTGATTCCAAAATCGCGAGGATTGACTTCCAACCACACAATAGGGAAACGTTCCTGGCCTAAGTTCACATATTGTTGTCGCCAACGCAATCCTGGTGCCCATGTAATATCCCGTGATACGACTGCATCAGGTTGAATATCAATTATGAGGCGATTAGGGTTAGGTAGGCTGCTGACTTGAGGCGACCAACCAACGGGAACATGGAGATGAATTATTGTTTGATTATTAACCACCTCTACTTGCTGAATTGGTGATCCAGATAAAGTCTGAAAAGTCTTCCCTCCCTCCCCCTCTTTTAGCGTAGGAGTTGCCATAATTCCATCTAAAGCAATTGTCCATTCTTGATTGAGTGGGCTAGAAGAGGGAGAATCTGAAGGTTGTGTATCTGACAAGACTTGTGTTATTTGCCAGCTTGTAGGTCGATCTAAATCTACAATAATGCGCTTATTTGAAGTTTGCTTATCTTGGTGAATATCTATGAGCTTGGCAATTGGTGTAGATATCACTAGCGTATTGCCACGAGCTATGATCTGCCATCCTGCTTTTCGCGCCAAATCTGTAATATCTAGATAACGATATCCGCCTAACAGCAAACTGGTTAAAACCTCTGGCTTTGTCACTGATGAAAACCATCGGATTGGTTGCTTGAGTGGATTATTGGTATTTAAGAAATCTACTCCAAACAATTGCCTGAGGACTACATCACTCAGTTGAGTTGTCCCATGTCGCTGCAACCAAGCTCCTGGAAATGTACGACCATTGTAAGAAATGCGATCACCAGAGAAAATCTCCACGGCTGGAAGCGGGGAAGAATGTTCTTTGACCTCTCCTACGGCTTTTGCTCCCGTCGTAGAGATAGTTGTCAGGTACAATATAGTAGAGAGTATTGGCAACACTAAAACCTTGGTCAAGGAACTATTGATTTGGTTACTAATAGCACTGCAGTATAGTTTTAAGCCAAAGTTCAGTATTTCTATCATAATCGCTAGATAAGTTTTGAAGACTGCCTTTTTTTGAAGAACACACTTCCAGCATGCTGAGTTCTATTCAGGCTATCATTTCAATAAATTTTTTCCAACATCAAGAAATTCTGACATAAGTTTTGAACGAGAACGTGATAATGTATATATGGGATTTTTGTCTGCAGCAAAAACGAACAGGAAATTTTCTCAATATTACCATTGCAGCTAAGTGTGTTAACTAACACCAAAGCAAAAATGACCACGGCATTTGCTTGGCCATGAAAATTGAAATCTAGACAATCTATTCTTGCCAGTTGCTACTTAAAGTCAGTCTTACATAATAGCAACGCCTGAAAATAATTCATCTGAACTCAAGACAACATCACAAGAGAAATATTATAGGAATTGCCAAATGGGTATATAGTGTAATACGCTGATTTTGTGGCTGAATCAGGGAATTTCAGCACCGCGAGTAGTGAAACCTGAAGGTATGAGTTGTTTCCAACTAAGTAGCTAGGTGCTTTAGCTACCATCTGTACTTTAGACTAAGAGAAAAGGGAATTTGAGGAAATACATAGCTTCAGGATGTAAATAGAAAACTGTTGGTGCCAAAGTAGTTTACCTAACGCAGCATAAACACATAAAAAGAACGACATGATTTTAACAAGGGTGAAACAAGCACAAAACCCGACGTTAAAATTTTTTTTCTCTAAATTTTCATTTGTTTCAGTAATTTCTCAATTTCCCAATTAAGAAAACTTTTCTCTCACTCAAGCAGGACAAAATTGATCACTCATAAAACGTCAGGGATAGCTATGACTCAAGAAAGGATGCATCAAGAACAGACAATGATCGATCAGGGACAAAGATGGTTAGTGGAAGAACGAGACGCCTGTGGAGTTGGTTTTATTGCTCATCGACAGAATCATGAAAATCATGAAGTCATCATAAAAGCTTTAAATGCTTTGACTTGCTTGGAACACCGGGGTGGTTGTAGCGCAGATCAAGACTCGGGCGATGGTGCTGGTATATTAACTGCCATACCTTGGCGGTTGTTTCAACAAGACTTGTCGGCGCGGGGAATACAACTGTCCTCGAATAATATTGCTGTTGGGATGATCTTCTTACCACAAGACACCCAAGCAGCACAAACAGCCAAAGCTATTGTTGAGCAAGTGGCAGTCGCAGAAAATTTGACTGTACTGGGCTGGCGAGTAGTGCCAGTACAGCCTCATTTGCTAGGGGTGCAAGCAAGAGAAAACCAACCCCAAATAGAGCAAGTTTTTGTAGCGTCAGTTGATAAAAGTGGCGATGAGTTGGAACGGCAACTGTACATTACCCGCCGCAAAATAGGTCAAGCTATCCGCAGTTTAAACGACAGCTGGTCAGATGAATTTTATATTTGTTCTTTCTCCCATCGAACAATTGTCTATAAAGGCATGGTGCGTTCGGCTGTCCTAGGAGAGTTTTATCTTGATTTAAAAAATCAGGCTTATACAAGTTCTTTTGCGGTATATCATCGTCGCTTTAGCACCAACACGATGCCCAAATGGCCTTTGGCTCAACCAATGAGGCTTTTGGGTCACAACGGCGAAATTAATACCTTATTAGGTAATATAAACTGGATGATGGCACGGGAAGCAAGCCTGAATCATCCAGTCTGGGGCAACCGCCTCGAAGAACTCAGACCATTTGTCTACATTGGTAATAGTGACTCAGCCAACCTGGATAATGTGCTGGAGTTACTCGTGCATTCTGGACGTAGTCCCTTGGAAGCATTGATGATTATGGTTCCAGAGGCTTACAAAAACCAGCCCTCTTTGCGTTCTTATCCAGAAATTGTTGATTTTTACGAATACTACAGTGGGCTGCAAGAAGCATGGGATGGACCTGCACTCTTGGTATTTAGTGATGGGCGGAAAATTGGTGCAACTCTAGATCGCAATGGCTTAAGACCAGCCCGCTACATCATTACTAATGATGACTATATCGTAGTTGCCTCGGAAGCTGGTGTGGTAGATTTTCCAGAAGCCAACATCCTCGAGAAAGGCAGACTCGGACCTGGGCAAATGATTGCCGTAGATTTAGAAACCCATGAAATCCTCAAGAATTGGGAGATCAAGCAACGCATTGCCAAACGCCATCCATATGGAGAATGGTTACGACAGCACCGTCAGGAATTGGGGAATCGGGAATGGGAAATCGGGAATGGAAATGGCAAAGCATCCCCCACTCCTGCTTTAGATAGACAAACTTTGCTTCGCCACCAATTGGCCTTTGGCTACACAACCGAAGATGTGGAAATGGTCATCCAGCCAATGGCAATAGAAGCTAAAGAGCCAACTTTTTGCATGGGTGATGATATTCCCCTAGCAGTGCTGTCAGAAAAACCTCACCTGCTCTATGACTATTTCAAACAGCGCTTTGCTCAGGTCACAAACCCAGCGATCGATCCTCTCAGGGAAAGCTTAGTCATGTCCTTGAGCCTAGAATTAGGTGAACGAGGCAATTTATTAGAGCCAAAACCAGAATATGCTCGCCGATTGAAGTTAGAATCACCAGTCATTCGAAGCGCAGATTTGCAGGCTATCCAACTGTCGGGATTTGCAACAGCTGAGTTGCCAACAATATTTGAAATTGCCAGTGGTCCACAAGGGCTAAAAGCTGCAGTAGAGTCTTTACAATTACAAGCAGCTGAATCAGTGAGAGCGGGAGCTAAGATTCTCATCTTGAGTGATGCCTATGGCAAGAGTTCCGCTCCAAGCATTGCGAGTTTCCCCGCAATCAATACCGAATACACTTATATCCCACCTTTGTTAGCTGTTGGTGCAGTACACCATCACCTGATCCGTGAAGGATTGCGGATGCAAGCATCTTTGATTGTAAATACTGGTCAGTGTTGGAGTACACATCACTTTGCTTGCTTAATAGGCTACGGTGCTGCTGCTGTTTGTCCTTATATGGCTTTGAACACTGTAAGCGATTGGTGGTCTGATCCTAAGACTCAACAGTTTATGGAGCGGGGTAAAATTCCTGCTATCAGCCTGGAGCAAGCTCTCAGAAACTATTGCAAAGCAGTTGAAGGAGGGTTGCTAAAAATTCTCTCGAAGATGGGAATTTCTCTCATTTCTAGTTACCAAGGTGCACAAATCTTTGAAGCAATTGGCATCGGTCAAGATTTATTACAGTTAGGATTCTCAGGAACGACTTCCCGTGTTGGAGGTTTGAGTGTTAGCGAACTAGCTGGTGAAGTGTTGTCTTTCCACAGCAAAGCTTTCCCAGAACTCACAACCAAGAAGTTAGAAAATCTTGGCTTTGTTCAGTATCGCCCCGGTGGTGAGTATCACATGAACAGCCCAGAACTGGCAAAAGCTCTCCATAAGGCTGTAGATGGGAAGAAGTACGACCACTATGAAGTTTACAAGAAATACTTGGAAAACAGACCAATTACGGCACTACGTGACTTGCTAGACATTGAGGGCGATCGCTCACCCATTCCTTTGGAAGAAGTAGAGCCAGTGACTGAGATTGTCAAACGCTTCTGCACTGGAGGAATGTCTTTGGGAGCGTTGTCGCGAGAAGCTCATGAAACTCTAGCGCTGGCAATGAACCGCATTGGCGGCAAGTCTAACTCTGGCGAAGGTGGCGAAGACCCGGTACGATTTAAAGTTCTAGATGACGTGGATGTTGCTGGACACTCACCGACTTTACCCCACTTAAAGGGATTACGGAACGGTGATACAGCTTCTAGTGCCATTAAGCAAGTTGCATCGGGACGCTTTGGAGTTACACCAGAGTACCTGATGAGTGCCAAACAAATAGAAATCAAAATTGCCCAAGGTGCAAAACCAGGCGAAGGCGGACAGCTCCCAGGGAAAAAGGTCAGCCCCTACATTGCCATGTTACGGCGCTCTAAACCAGGAGTTACCCTGATTTCTCCACCACCGCACCACGACATTTATTCTATTGAAGATTTAGCACAGCTCATCTTTGACCTGCACCAAATTAATCCAAAAGCCCAGGTGTCAGTAAAGCTAGTGGCAGAAATTGGGATTGGGACGATCGCCGCTGGTGTGGCGAAGGCAAATGCCGATATCATTCAAATATCCGGTCACGATGGCGGTACAGGAGCCTCTCCTTTGAGTTCAATTAAGCACGCTGGCACACCATGGGAACTCGGTTTAACAGAAGTGCACCGTGTGCTAATGGAAAACGGTCTGCGCGATCGCGTGATTTTACGTGTAGATGGTGGCTTAAAGAGTGGCTGGGATGTGGTCATGGGCGCACTCATGGGTGCGGAAGAATTTGGCTTTGGCTCAATAGCCATGATTGCCGAAGGCTGTATTATGGCGCGGATTTGCCACACCAATAACTGTCCAGTGGGTGTTGCTTCTCAGAAAGAAGAATTGCGCAAGCGTTTCACTGGTCTGCCAGAACACGTTGCCAACTTCTTCTACTTTATTGCCGAAGAAGTGCGTAGTCTGTTGGCACGATTTGGCTACCGTTCTTTATCAGAAATTGCGGGACGTGCCGACTTATTAAAACTGCGCCAAAATGCTCATCTCACTAAAGTGCAATCGCTGAATCTGGACTGTTTACTTCATCTCCCAGATACTACCAACAACCGTAGCTGGTTAGAGCATGAAGAAGTTCACAGCAATGGGGTGGTGTTGGATGACCAATTGCTGTCTGATCCAGACATTCAAGCTGCCATTCGTCACCAGTCTACAGTTACCAAGACCTATCCTATTGTCAACACTGATAGAACAGTTGGTGCAAGATTAGCAGGGGCGATCGCTTCCCAGTATGGCGACAATGGCTTTGAGGGACAAATTAACCTCAACTTCGAAGGTAGTGTTGGGCAAAGCTTTGGTGCTTTTAATATTGCTGGGATGAATCTAACTTTGGAAGGAGAGGCAAACGACTATGTAGGTAAAGGGATGAATGGTGGTGAAATCATCATCAAGCCTCCCACAAATACCACTTATGACCCATCACAAAATGTGATCATTGGCAATACGTGCCTCTATGGTGCGACTGGTGGCATCTTGTTTGCCAACGGCTTAGCCGGAGAACGGTTTGCGGTACGGAACTCTAAAGGTACTGCGGTGATCGAGGGAGCAGGTGACCATTGCTGTGAGTACATGACTGGTGGCTTGGTTGTTGTTCTTGGCAAAGTAGGACGCAACGTAGCGGCTGGAATGACTGGTGGACTTGCTTACTTCTTAGATGAAGATGGTGGATTTCCAGAGTTGGTAAACCAGGAAATTGTCAAGATCCAACGAGTCATTGCAAAAGCTGGAGAGCAACAGTTGCAAGAGTTAATTAAAGCTCATGCAGAACGCACCAATTCACCAAAGGCAAGAAGAATTTTACAAAACTGGCAAGAATTCTTACCGAAGTTCTGGCAGTTAGTTCCACCTTCTGAGGCTAATAGTCCCGAGGCTAATCCCCAATCTGTAGAGGAAAAACAGCTTGTGAGTCCATAGTCTCCTTTGCCATTGGTAATTAATGAGTAGGGTGCATGAACTTGATGTTATGCACCCTATTCGTTATTGTTTTTTGTCTGTGGTAGTATTCTGGTCTGGAGATTGTACTGGCTTTTTGTCTGTAGTAGTGTTCTGGTCTGGAGATTGTGTTGGCTTTTTGTCTGTAGTAGTATTCTGATCTTTATTTTGTACTTGCTTTTTAGCTGCTGCTAAAGCCTGATCTTTATCTTGCAGTTCTAATAGTTCTGGAATCGTGACAAAACTATAACCCTGCTTGCGTAAATTACTAATAATTTCTGGTAAAGCTTCCACAGTATGAGAGCGATTACCACCACCATCATGCATTAAGATAATACCGCCAGGCTTTGCTTCTTTCATAACAGTGCGAACCAACTTTGCCACACTAGGACGGCTGTAGTCTACAGAGTCATCAGACCACATGATAATGGCATAGTTTTTGTGCTTAGCATAATCAACCACCCCATTGCGCATAACTCCCCCAGGTGGTCGAAACAAATTGGTTTTGACTCCTGTGGTTTGATAAATCAAATTGGTTGTACTTTCAATTTCAAAGGCTGCTGCTTGTGGATTCAGATAATGATACCAGTGATGCCAAGTATGGTTGCCAAGAACATGACCTTCTGCAACAACTCTTTTGCTGAGATCTGGATAATTTTTTAAGTTCTGCCCAATCTGGAAAAATGTAGCCTTAATATTGTTCTCTTTAAGAATGTCTAGTATCTGCGCGGTAGATTTAGGCCAAGGACCATCATCAAAGGTAAGAGCAATCACCTTCTGACCAGGACTCAGTTTTGCTTGCTCAATTGTTGCTCCTTGATAATGTGATGGGAGATTATAAGAAATGCCCTTGGCTTTCGCTTGTTCTTGCCAACTTGTCAGCATCATTGCCTTAAACTTCTCAATGCGCTGCTGAGTTCCTGTCTTGGCAGTTAGATCCTTTGAGTCTAGAGCCTGTTTAGTTTGAGCTTCAGACATTTTAGGGTTTACAGGTAAGAGCAAGCCAATACCAAAAGCACCACACAAGGCTAAGATCGCAACCACTATTGCTTGTGGCCAAATTAACGACTTATGATTTTCCACTTAATATCTCCTTCACAAGCAATCCGCAATTTACGGATTTGACGGTATAATATAGTACGCGGTCGTATAAATAATTCTAGATATCTAAAGAATTAGATAGCTTCTGAAGAATCCTGAAAATTTTAGTAGAGATTAACAGAAGTTGAGAGAGTAGCCAAATAGATTATACAGCTTTTGTGAAAGCCTTGATTCTGAGCTTTCAAACTGCTGATAAGTTGAATAATATCAATGAGCAATAGACGCTTTGCCCCGATACAATTAAACTTTGGTATCGTTGAATTTTATTAAATAAAATTAGTTTCATAATTAACAAATCACATCATACTACTTACCTTTATTTTTTCTATTAAAGAAAATGTAAATTTTTGAACATACGGGCTATGTCTTGTACCTTCTATCAAGTTTGTGTAGACGTAAATTAACTAGATATAGTTTCTCGTCACACAATCTAATCTTGCTAATCAGTTTACTTGAGTTAACTTAAAGATACTTACGCCTTTAGTTCAATTCTAGATGTCATTTCTAGTCAACCTCTTTGAGATTAACACTTCAGCAATTCAATACTTATGAACAGCTTGCAAAAGTCTGAGTTTTGCACTCAGATCATGATGTAATTATCTATTAAGCAAAATCATCCCCCTATTCATATAACAATGAAAACTCTCCTTTCAGTATTACCACTGAAGGCTTGAGAAACTATGATCAACTAATTTCCAAAATCCCAGTTTTTTGGAGAAACTGAGATTCTTGTCTCTCACGAATGGTTTAGGATTGCTATATATCCTATATATGATAAAGCATATACTTATACAGCCATACATAATGTACATGTTAAAAAAATCTAATGAGCAATTTTTTAATAAATAAATAATTTAATTTATTTTAAGTTTTCGTCCAACTTCTCTAAGCTACCCATTGAGCTTGGGCAAATCGTATAGCAAAGCTTGCCAGTATAATCGTGAACAGGCTTACCACGGCATACCCCCTACGGGGATAGCGGGCAACTAGCACACCTAAAGCAATTGATAGGGATACGATACCATAAGCCAAACGATTTAAAGAAATTGTACCTCCAGAAGCAAGTAACAAACCAATACCACAAAAGCCATAGACAGTAACAATTGGGCTGAGTTCAGTGCGTACTCTCCATAACACATATAGACCACCAAAAATCATCGCAATATTCGTCAAGGGATCACCTGCTAACAACCAGCTTAACAATCCCAAGCAGGCAAAACCATAATCTATCGTGGGCGCAGACAATTTTTCACGGAAATGCCATAACAAGTAACCGCTGACAACAATAACTGTAAATAGCAGTGGATGCCAAGGGTCTTTAATGTAGCCATACTTCCAATTCGTAGAACCAACCACAATTTGCATAAGCATCTTCCACCAATGCAGCCAGTCAAGACCAAGGGTTGGACGCCACGCTTTCTGTGCATGGAGGAATGCCAAAGCATCTCCCAGTCTCATCTGACAATACAGGCTGAACAAAAATAGACCACAACCCGATGCCAAACTAGCAATGCAAGCTTTTATACCTCTACGTTCAATAACGCTGACAAGCAAAAGAGCAGGTATTAATGCTATCCCTGTTGGACGCGAAGCAGTAGCCAGAGAACCCCAAAGCGCGGTTCCCACATATTGTTTTTTATCAAAAGCCCTTAAAGCAGCTGTACTGCACAAAAGATACAGCCCTTCTGCATAAATGACTGTACCAAATAAAGATAGCGGGCACCAAGCCAGCACAGCTGTTGACCACCGCGCAATATCTGTGCCATAACGTTCATTGAGCCAAGCATACAGTACAATCACTGCTCCTAAAAAAGCTAGATTGTTCACCAATGTACCAGCCACTTCAAAAGGTAAACCGAACGTCATCAAGACTCGGCTGAATAAAGGGAGTAAGGGAAAAAAGACAATAAATACAAGTTGTTTTTCGTTAATCAAATAATCGTAACCATAAGTTGCAATTTTCTCGTAAAAGGTACTATCCCAAGCCGAAAAAACATGCCAGCCAGGTGTGATCGGAACTCCTTTAGAGAAATGAGAAAGGCAAGGCACAACCAACAACATGGCTATACAAATAAACATTCGGCTTGATAGCCACATGAGAATGGGAAAAAATAACCATTTAAACTGTCCTTTGTCCTTGATCATTGGTTATTGATTTTTTTGAAAAAGATAAACATCATTGCGCTCAAAGGTTAAGTGAAACTTTGGATGATTTTTAAGTTGGTTAACATAATTAATAGCTAATTTTTTATGTTCTCGAGAAAAGGTGTGGCGAGTATTGAGCACTATATAATCAAAATTAGTAAAATCAATGTCTGGAGATTCGGGAGACATTATATTAATAAATTTTCTCTCGCTTAAATGGGGAGCAATTTCATCTAGAGTCAGAACGCTGCCTTGAGTTTTAACTTGAGAGACAGCCTCAGTTGTGGCTTGCCAAGTGTCTAGAGATGAGAGATATTTTCCTAGGAAATGACCATACTTAGCCAAAGCTAAGAACGCTATTAATGACCACAAAACAATAGCGCGCTTGTGTCTCAGCCATCCTCTACCTGTAGCAAGGCTGTTAATGACTACCAAAAATAAAAATGGTAGGATGGGTAAGGAATACTGATGAATTAAATCTTTTTGCGGATGGTAGTCAGCCAAAAGGTTAATTGCCAGTGTAGGAATAGTGCCAATCAAAGGCGTCATTGCTGTTAGTGAGAATCCCCAAATAACGGGTATTACCAGTAATATCAAATATTCCAGATTTCCTGAGGAAAATAACTTGCCTAAGAACACTTGTGGATGGAACACTAAATTTCTAGTCATCTCTGGAAATGAGTGTCCAAGATAGCTATATCGATAAATATGACGATCTACCGACGCTGCTATACCGCCAAAAAAGGGAATAATTCCTTTAGTTGCAAACATAAACCAAGCGATCCCGCTCATAATTGCGATCGCACCATACAAACGCCGCTTCTCAAACACCAGTAACCAGATTCCCATTGCGGCTACAGTCAAAGATAATACTGCTTTACATCCACATGCTAAGAGGATACTCAAGCAGAACCACCAAATTTGTAACTTTCTCGCTGCCAAAATTGCCATAAAAAGTGCTGGGACAGCAATCACCTCTGGATGGAAATCAAACAAATTGATGTTAAAGACCAACGGATAAAGTAAATAAGCAGTGGCGATCGCTACTGCTTGACTATCCTTCAATCCTGCTTGTCGTGACAAATGCCAGATTGGCAAAGCACCGATTGTCAAAGCCACTGCTTGTACAGCAAATAACCAATAAACACTTGGATAAATTTTGTACAGCAAAGCCAAGGGATAAAACACCAAGGCTGCATGATCCCCGAGAATATGAAACCCAAGAAAAGAAGAGATTGGTTTCTCTCCCTGACTAATCAGATAAACAGCCTGATCAAAAATAGCTAAATCTAAGGCGGTTGATTGAAAAAGAAAGTGTCTTACACTACTGCAGATAAACAGTATGAGGGAACTTACACCTATCATCAACCAAATAGTACTAAGACTGCCCATTTTTTTGAGCATTGTTTTTCAACTAACTCCTTTTGAACTCTATATGAACTGAATTTAATTAACCAAGCCACTTATTTTGACCATAATTCATCCATTGTTGAATCAAGCTAATAGCTGAAATACCAATAAACCATAACAAAAGGTTATACTTTGTTTTCCCAGGGATGCAAAGATATAGATATCCTACTGCTAAGAAAAAGAATGGTAGTGCAAATATAAACCTTGCTAAACTAAATAGACGATCTTGTGTAAAAAAGACAATGATAGAATGAATAGTGGCAAAGTAGATACAAAACCAAAAAATATAATTGCTGGATAAGTTATTAGTGTAATCTAATATTGTTAGTTTATTGACTTTGAGTCTTTGATATTTTAAATAGTTAACAAGATATAAAATAATCAGTAAAGGTGGATAGAAAAATAATAAGTTCCACCCAATAGATTTAGGACTATATATATATGGTTCACGTTGAATAAGTTTGAAATAAACAAAAGTTAGAGAGACAGTCAAAAGAATTAAAGGAAGATATAGTCCTAATAGGTCAAACAATAATGATTTTGGTAAAAACAATAACTCCAGGTGAATCCCTAACTTTTTACCCCAGAATTTCTGATCTTGGAAAGGAGCAAAAAAATTACCTCTTGTTCTCAGACAAAAACTTCCATAGAGTGAGTATCCTAACAAGGATGACACCCATATAGTGATAGTTTTTTTGACAAAGAGTATATTTTGATTCAAAACAGCAAATACATGCCTTCGCGAGAGTGTTTGTAACTTCAACAGTTCAAAAGTAAGGATTGTACCAATAGCCGCTATACTGGAGAATAAAATCTGGATTAAAACTGGTCGAGTTAAAGCCATCAAAAATGTGATAGCAAAAATAAAAACAAGTTTTAACTTTTCATTCAGTTTAGCTTGAGGTAAACAAATCCAGATAAAGATAGTGCTTAATGTAGCAAATAAGCTTTCTGTGTATCCGATAACTCGGAAAATTGCCATAGGGTTAACAGTATAGGCAAGAATTAATAAGAATGATAAATATAAGCTTCCTAATCCAGTTTTGAAAACCCAAAATAGTAGACAAGTGGATAGAAAGAATAAAGCTGTTGCAACACTTAAAAAGTCATGTGCAGCTTGTTCTATAGTTTGAGGATGAAATAAAGTTCGGATAATAAAAGGCCAGAGAGGATAAAAAGCATCACAATTAGGATTTAAAGCCTTGTAGGCATAAAGTTTGACATCCCAATAGTAACTTTGAGAACGCTGATAGATTTCTGGACCTAATTGTGATGTAAAAAAGAATTTATGGAAAGCTTCAGGACATATCAGCATACCGACAGCAGCACATACGATAAATGCGCCGCATATAATTAAAGGTGCAAGAATAGGAATTATCTTGTTTTTATTTATCATTTATTTTTGACAAACAAATACACATCATCACGTTCGTAGCTTAACTTAAATGTCTGTTGCTTTTTAAGTTGACTAACTAAGCTATTAGCAAACTCTTGACTACTTGCCCAGCCGGGATGACGGACATTGAGTAATACATAATCAAAAAGATTTAAGTTAACTGGTGAAGAGTTGGCATTGGTCAAATTGATTAATTTTCTCTGGCTTAAATGGGGAGAAATTTCCGATGTAGTGTAAACACTGCCTTTTTGTACGAGGGCGATCGCTTGGTGTGTTGCTTGCCAATTATCGAGAGAAACCAAGTATCGAGACCAAAAATAACCGAACTTTGCTAGAGCCAAAAACGCTATTAATGACCACAAAATAACGGTGCGTTTGTTTCTAAGTAATCCTTGACCTGTTGCCAGGGTTTGAATCACCACCAAAAATAAAAATGGTATGGCTGCTAGAGAGTATTGATGAATTAAATCTTTTTGCAGTGGATCTTCAGCCAACAGATTGATTGCCAAAGTAGGAACTGCACCAATCAATGGCTTAATTCCTGACAGCGAAAAACCCCAAATCACAGGTGCAAGCAGTAAAACTAAATAAAATAGGTTATCAACTGAAAAAACCTTTTCTAAAATCAGTCCTGGGTGAAATAGTAAATTTTTAAAGATCTCTGGGAATGAATGCCCAAGGTAGCTATAGCGATTAATATGACGATCTACCGACGCTGCTGTACCACCAAAAAAGGGAATGATTCCTTTGGTTGCAATTACAAACCAAGAGATACCGCTGACAATTGCGATCGCACCGTATAAACGCCGCTTCTCAAACAACAGCAGCCAGACTCCTAGTGCCACAACTGTTAAAGATAATACCTCTTTGCATACGAACACCAACAGCAGACTCAAACAAAACCACCAAATCTGTCCTTCTCTGGCTGTCCACACCGCCATCAACAGCGCTGGGATCGCGATCACATCTGGATGAAAATCAAACAAGTTGATGTTAAATACGAGTGGATAGAGCAAATAGGCTGAGGCGATCGCCAACGCTTGACTATCCTTCAAACCTGCTTGTCGTGCCAAGTGCCAAATGGGCAAAGCACCAATTGCCAAAGCCACTGCTTGTACAGCAAATAACCAATAAACACTTGGGTAAATTTTGTACAGCAAAGCCAAGGGATAAAACACCAAAGCTGCATGATCCCCGAGAATATGAAACCCAAGGAAAGAAGAAATTGGCTTTTGTCCTTGACTGATTAAATAAATCGCCTGGTCAAAAATTCCTAAGTCCCAAGCCGTAGATTGAAACAAAAGATGTCGTAAGCTGCTAGATATGAACAAAACTAAGGCACTGATGCCAATCATCCAACCAACAGCATTGGGCATAATCGATTTTTTTTCCATTCCCCACACCAAATTGGAATTTTAGCCGCATATGTGGACGCAAGGGAGGACGGCTTCCCGGAGGTTACGCAGATAAGATTTTAGATCTGCGCACCCGTTGCGGTTTCAGTTGACGTTTTACGCCACCCAGAGTTTCTGAGCAAATCGTATACTTAAATTGACAAGTGGAAGCGAGAAGAAGCAAATAATTGCGTATCCCCATTTTGGGTAACGAGCAAGTAACAAACCAAATGCAAACGACAGAGGCACGATACCATATGCGTAGCGTTCAACAGAAGCGGTAAGTCCAGTGTTGAGGATTAAGCCGTAGGAGCAAAAGCCATAGACAACTGCAACAAGGGGAATTTGGTTTCGTGAAAACCACAGCAAAAGAAGTCCACCAAAAATGAGTGTGATTTTCACCAATGGATCGCCTGAGAAGGGATCGTCTGGTAAAGGTTGGTATGTCACTAACCACAGCAACATCCATAAGAAATAAAATCCATAGCGCATTTTGGCAAAACCCAGTTGTAAACGGAAGCGCCACAACAAAAAACCACTACAAATAATCGCTGCAAACAGTAATAGATACCAAGGGTCTTCAATAGTGTCAGAGTCTATATTTGTTGGACCCAAGACAATTTGTTTGAGCATTTCCCACCAACCTTGCCAATTAAACCCAAATGAAGGACGCCAGGCTTTCTGTGCATGGAGGAAGGCTAAAGGATCACCAAATTTGATTTGGCAATACAAGCTGAATAGAAACAGACCACTCCCAGCAGCGAGACTAGTAAGGTAAGCTTTGAGTCCTCTGCGCTCTTTCCAAGCTACAAATAAAAAAGCAGGTAAGAGCATAGCGCCACTTACTCGCGTTGCTGTCGATAAGGTTCCCCACAAAGTAGCCCAGAGATACTGCTTTTTGTCAAAGGCCCGGAGAGCGGAGGTGCTACATAATAAAAACAGACCTTCTGTATAAATGACAGTGCCATAGAGGGAATAAGGACACCATGCCAGAGTTGCTGTTGCCCATCGAGCCGCGCTTTTACCATGATTCTCTTCTACCCATAAATACAAGGTCATTAAGGCAGCTAAAAATGCCAAATTATTCACGAATACACCCGCCACTTCAAAAGGCAAGCCTAAGGACATAACTGAGCGAATGACTAGAGGAAATAGGGGAAAGAAGGCAATAGAATGCTCTTTATGATCAACGGCATAATCGTAACCCAACACTACTATTTTTTGATACCAAATACTGTCCCATGCGGAGAAACCTTTCCAGCTAAATGTGGCAGTGGCGTGATCAGGTGAAGCAGGAAGTGAGGGAGCAATCAACAATATTGCAATAGCAATGACAAGCCTGCTAAATAGCCACATTGCGGCTGGAAAAAAAATATCTAGAGATTGATCGTCATTTTTGAAAAGCTTTTTCAATGAATGAACCATACCCAAATGGTAGTAATTGGACTTTGGACAAAAAAAGGGCTAGCTTTTAGACAAAAGCATTGTACTTCAGTGTCTTGCAATGTACTATTTTTAGAAATTCAACTATTGTGTAATTTAAAACCTGCAATCTGTCATTGCAACATTTTTCGTAACATTTTTGTCAAGTAACGTATTATTTGTTACATTGTGTGATTACACTAGCTACATTTATAGGAGTGGAGAGGCATCTGAAAGGGGTGGGGTTGGTTATGATAAGGGCTAACCAAGAAATTAACTATAAAATTTATCTTGATGTTTGTTGTCTTAATCGCCCTTTTGATGATTGGACTCAAGAGAGAATTCGTCTAGAAGGGGAGGCTATTCTTAGCATCATAGAGCGGATTAGCACTAAAAAATGGCAACTTGTCACTAGCGAAGCCATAACGGTGGAGTTAGAAAAAATGCGAAATCTTGAAAAACTAGAGAACATATTAAAATTATTAGAATTTGCTAGCATAACTATCAGTATTGATGAAGAAGTTGATTTCCGCTCACAACAATTAGTAGAAAATCTTGGTTTTAGTCTTTATGATTCATTTCATATTGTTTGTGCAGAAGTCGCACAGGTAGATGTTTTACTCTCCACTGATGATCGGTTACTGAAAAATGCATTGCGCAATCAAGGTGTGTTAAAAATAGCTGTGGACAATCCGGTTACTTGGTTAATGAATATTCTTCAGTCTTAATTATGAGAGAAAACACATTATGACACCAGTAGAATTAAGAAAAAAAGGTTATGAGATTTTAGTCAAACATTTGGGACAAGTTGATGCCATTCGCTTTTTACAACAAACTGGATGGGGAAGTGGTGACTATACTCAAGAAAGGAAAGAAACTCTAGATAAAGTCACAAGAGAAGAGTTTTGGGAAGACCTTCAGCGTATTAGAAATAGAAAAATTAATCATTGAGTTACTTAATCTGTGTGAGTATTCAGAGTTAAGATGTACTTTTTGTATTACAAATACAACATAAAAATCTCACAACTTTTTTAAGTTAAAGCTCTCCTCAGTTGCTGTTCCAAAAAAAACCACATCTACTCCAAGATTCTGCAGAACTCTGATTGCTACTCCTCCTCCTGAGTGTCCTTCACGGAGAATATCCAATAACAGATGCTCGGTACCAATGTAGTTCTGCACAATAGAATCTATTTGGCAGTATGCTAAAGTTTGCCGGATGCAAAATATAATGCGTCCCTATCTTGAAGCTCTCGGATGACAACCCAATCAAGCATACCCAAAATTATTCTCGACACTGATCCGGGTGGAGATGATATCTTTGCCTTGCTGTGGCTTCTGTGTTTAGTCAAACAAGGACTTGCTGAACTTGTCGCTATCACTTCTGCAGATGGCAATGTTGCTGCGGTTCGCACGTTTTCCAATGCTAGCCAGATTTTAGGTTTAACAGGCTTTCCTCACATTGAGGTAGGTCGTGGTGTTTCCATAACAGGAGAAACTGTGGAAGATGCTGCCCACATTCATGGGTTGGATGGGATGGGTCATTTGTCTGAGACTTTACCCCCTGCGATACACACCTTTGAAAAAGCTCGCTACTCCGATGAGATTATCATTGACAAGCTAAATGCTGCGCCAGGAGAAATTACCAT